>JAIPFY010000012.1 GCA_021736385.1 Spirochaetia bacterium
GGGTTCTTCTTCATCCTCCACCATGCGAAGGCCAGTACGAGGACGATGACACCGTTCCACAGCCAGAAGTTGTCTGCTGACCAGAGGAAGAGTGCAGCGATCCAGTTACCGCCGTCACAGATCGATGAGATCATGTTGGCACCTTCGGGGAGGGTGAAGTCTGCAGCCATGGCTGCAGCGGTAGTCCCTGCTGCAAGGTAGTTCATGATATAGATCGAGGGGATCATGAAGATCGTCGACACCACGACTGATCTGAAGACGTTGGCCTTTACGATCGGGATCACCAGTGCGACGAGGAAGGGGATGACGGCAAGGTCACCGAACGGGATCACCTTGTTGCCCGGAAGGATGATGGCAAGGATCAGGGTGATGGGGACCATCAGCAGACCGGTCGCAATAGCGGTGGGATGTCCGACGACGATAGCTGAATCCAGTCCGATGTAGATCTCTCTGTCTCCGGCCTTCTTCTGCAGGAACTCTCGTGCTGCTTCAGAGAGCGGTATGAGACCTTCCATCAGCATGGAGACCATCCTCGGGAGCAGTACCATGACTGCACCGAGTGCGATACCGGTATTGAGCATCTTACCCAGCCAGTAGGTCCAGGGTCCGTCGCCCATGTAGGCGACTGCTGAGAGTACCAGCCCGATCACAACGCCCATGATCAAGGGTTCACCCATGAGGCCGAACTTCTTCTTGATGCTTTCAGGGTCACCCTGGATGTCCCGTACGCCGGGGATCAGGTCTATGACTTTGTTGATGACGATAGCGAAGGGGATCGGTGCAGCTGAGAACCCATGGGGGATCGAGATGCCCGGAAGGTTCAGGGTCTGCTGGATGGCAGGTGCTGTCCAGTCTGCGAAGAAGAGCATGGCAGCGGCGAAGATCAGTGCTGAGATCAGCCCGTACCAGATACTGCCGGTCGCCCACTGTACCAGTCCGCCTGCGAAGGCGAAGTGCCAGAAGTTCCAGATATCGATATTGATCGTCTTGGTCACCTTGGTGAACAGCAGCAGGAGGTTCAGCAGGATCCCTGCAGGGATGATCAGTGTCGATATCTTCGACCCGAATGCGATCGAGGCGCAGGCAGGCCAGCCGACATCGATGATGTCCAGCTGCAGTCCGAAGCGCTCGACCATCCCTTGTGATACCGGTCCGATGTTGCTCGAGAGCAGCCCGATGACCAGATTCAGTCCGATGAACCCCACACCGAACATGAGTGAGGATCTGATAGCTTTCCCTGGTTTAGCCCCGAAGATCAGAGATAATATGAATAGGATGATCGGAAGCAGTACCGATGCACCCAGATCCAGGAAAAAACTGACGATAGATTGTAAAGCCCCTAGTTCCATAGATTCCTCCTAACAGATGTTATAACCTGAGTATTATCGTAAACCTGTTTTTTCATATGTCAAGTAAAAACTAAAAAGATTTACAAAATTATGATTACAAGTAGCAAAAAAGTGAAAACAATTTGCAAAAATATATCGATACCATAGGAATGATACGGAGAACTGACCACACTCCTGCAGTGATGGAGCTCTTCCTGATGGGGGGGTGGTGTCACAGATGCTCCCGTGGTGCAGCACCAGTTGGGGCTTGAGGTGGACCGCGTATCGGTTTTCGTTGCAATCCTGCAGTCGGGAGCGTATCATGAGGTATGATCGTATCACAGGAAGGAGGTCCGTATGCCCTGTATGGTCGTACACAGGAATTTTCCCATAGAGAACGAGATGATCGGTACGCTGCAGGATCGTTTCAGCTCGATCATAGAAGAGGTGCTTCATAAACCGAAAGCCTTCATCATGATCATCGTAGATGATGAGAAACCCATTCGCTTCGGGGGGAGTGATGAACCTGCACTGCTGCTTGAGGTGAAGAGCATCGGTCTGCCTGGAGATTCTCCCTCTCGTTTGAGCAGAGAGCTCTGCAGGGCAGCCGAGCACTTGGTATCGGTGCCGCAGAACAGGATCTATATCGAGTTCCGTGATGTCCCACGGGATCTATGGGGTTGGGATGGCTCTACCTTCTGACAGGGGAACGTGTTCAGGGCTGTTGTATGTGGTTTTGATTGATGTGTACCGGTGATACCTAACAGAGAGCCCTTGCTGCCGACACCTCATACTGTGTGACAGAGACTACCAACAGCAGGCCCGTCGTTCTCATCAGAGAAGACGGGCCTGCTGGTAGTCCTTCGTATGCTGCAGCGCTGGATCCTTCGCTCGTTATGAGTAGAAGAGTTCCTTGACAGCCTCTCTGTTCCTGCTGTTGTAGAAGTCCTTCTCTTCGTACATGGCGTCGATCCTGTCCTGGTAGGTCTCTATGACTTTATGTCTGACGAGCTTCATGGTCGAGTTGATCAGCTTGTCTTTCTCAGAGAACTCCTTCTGGATGATCTCGAAGCTCGAGGGGACCCACTGCAGGGGTACGAGCTTGGGATCCTTCTCTTTGAAGCGATACAGATCCTCTTCGATCCTGCGCATCAGTTCATCGACCTGTTCATCGATGCTGCCGCTCATCCCGTCCTTCCATGCTCGTACGGTCTCCGTATCGAGGGTGACCAGGGCGGTGGTGAAGGCCTTATGGTCGTTGTAGACCATGAGCTGGCTGACGGCCTGGCTATGATTGATGATGGCCTCTTCTACCTCTTCGGGTGAGTACTTCTCACCGTCAGGAGCGATCAGCAGGGCTTTGGCCCGTCCGGTGACGACCAGGAATCGATCAGCATCGATGTACCCGAGATCTCCAGTCCACAGCCATCCGTCACGCAGGACCTCTTTGCTGGCCTTCTCGTTCTTGAAGTAGCCCTTCATCACGTTCAGTCCCTTGATCACGATCTCTCCCCGTTCTCCCACCGCTGCTTCCTCAGTGTCCGACTTCATGATCTTGCATTCGATGCTCGGTGCGATGACTCCCGAGGAGCCGAACTTGTGACGCATGGGGGTGTTCGAACAGATGATCGGTGCTGCTTCGGTAAGTCCGTAGCCCTGAAAGACCGGTACCCCGATGGCTGCGAAGAAGTTCTGCTGTCTGACTTCAAGCAGGGCTCCTCCACCTACGCAGTACTGTATCTGGGAACCGAAGATCTCTCTGATCTTGGGGAAGACCAGAGTAGAGGCCAGTTTGTGGGCCGGGGTATAGCGGAGGCGGACTCCCAGTGATGGTTTGTGGAACCCATCACCATTGAGCTTGATCCCGGCATTGACCCCGGCGGTGAAGATCGAATTGATCAGGCCGCCTTTCTTGGCGACTCCTGATACGATCTTCTTCATGAAGTTCCCGGACAGGGAGGGGACGGTCATGAGGTAGGTGGGGTTGGTCTCCACGAGATTGCCCGGTATGTTCCTGATGATGTTCATCGAACCACCGCGTGCATCGACGAAGTTCAGGGTGATGCCCCTGAGCAGGGATGCATAGGTGCCGACGGTATGAGCGAAGGAGTGGTCGAGCGGAAGGATGATCAGGGTCGAGAAGCTGGCATCCTTCAGGTCGAACAGGGCTATGGCATCTTCAGCATTGGTGTAGTAGTTCAGGTGGGTGAGCATGATGCCCTTGGGGTTCCCGGTCGTCCCTGAGGTGTAGCAGATGTTCACGACATCCTGCTCGCCGATGCTCTGTTCGAGGGCCCTGACCGCATCAGGGGCCGCTGCGAGTTCTTTCTCGCCGAGTTCGAGCAGGTCCTGCCAGGTGAAGATCCCCGTGCCCCGGCTGAGCTTGAGTTCTGCTGCCGCTTTCTCGAAGTTCTCATCAGCATCATCAAGGTAGAAGATCACTGGAGGGTGATCGATGGACGGCCAGGCACTCACGAGCTTGGCGATAGTGTTGCTGCTGATGAAAAATCCGGAAGATTCTGAATGGTTGACCCGGAAGGCGACCTCTTCTGGAGTCAGCTTGATCGAGAGCGGGACCGAGATACCAGCAGCTTTGAGAATGCCGAACTCCCCGGTGATCCACTCCGGTCTTCCCTCTGCCAGGATCGCCGTCGTATTCTCTTTCTTGAACCCCAGTGAGAGCACCGCTGCCGCGATCAGATCAGATTCTCTGTCGGTATCAGCGAAGGTCCATCCTTTCCAGCCTGAATCCACTTTCTTAGCGGTATAGGACCTCTGAGGGTATCGTTGTGCTGCCCCGTGCAGCATGTCTATGACTGTCTTCATACTTGTACTTCCTTTTGCCGTATCATGGTAGCATCGAGCGAACTGATTTTGACATTATAGCGTGTAACGCCAAAAATAGCTATGGAATACTCAGTGGTAATCAGAGGATACCTGCACGACAGAGGTGCCTGTGCTAGATGGATCGTCTGAAGCAGCGTCTTCGTTTATGCTGCTGTGTCTCGAAGCTCTTCCACTGGCTCTGTACATTGACGTTGTCTTCCAGTTCGGGTCCGGTCTCGGCGAATTGGATCCCGTTCTTGATGGCCTGCTGGATGCCGGCATTCATGATGATCGCATTCACTCCCCGCCCGGTATACTCCGGTTTTACCGCGATGAGGTACATGTCGAGGACGGTATGGTGTTTGAGGGCGTGTTTGATGCGGAAGATCCCGGTCGGCAGCAGCCGTCCTTTCGATCTCCGTACTGCCTCTGCGAGAGAGGGAACCATGAGACCGAATCCCAGGACCTCCTCATCCTTGTCGGTGACGATGAACAGGTATTCCAATGTCACCAGTGAGACGAACTGCTTGATCGTCATATCGACCTGGGCATCGGTAAGGGGGTAGAAGCCGTAGAGTTCCTTGAAGGAGTCATTGTACATGGCAAAGGCCTTCTTCATGTAGGGGATGACTTTCCTCTTACTGGTGAAGGTCATCAGCTTGTAGCCGTTGCGCTTCATGGCGATGTTGGTGATCCTCTCGATCCTGGGGTCCATCTCCTTGGGTACTGATACCTTGTATTCGACCCAGTCGACCTCTTTCTCGAACTGCAGTTCGTTCATGTGTTCGACGTAGTAGGGGTGGTTGTAGAGGGTGATGAACATACTCGGCTGATCGAAGCCCTCGATCAGCATGCCCTCCTTGTCGAGGTCTGAGAAGCCGATGGGGCCTATGATCGTATCCATGCCCCGCTCTTTTCCCCACTGTGAGACCTTCTCGATGAGCATTCGCGATACTTCTATATCATCTATCACATCATAGCGGTTGAATCTGACTTCTTGTGTCTTGTTCTGTTCATTGAGTTTATGATTGATCAGTCCTGCGATCCGTCCGACGATCTTCCCGTCTTCTTTCGCGAGAAAGCAGATCGTCTCCACATGGTCGTATGCCGGGTTCTTCTTCGGATTGAAGTTCCACTTCTCATCGAAGATGAGCGAGGGGACGAAGTAGGGATTATCTTTATAGAGGGTAACAGGAAAGGTGAAGAAGTCATGAAACTCTTTTCGTGTGGTGACCGTAGATACTGTGATCATTGAGCTCCCCTTGAGACATGTTTGAGTCAGTGTAGCCTGCTGGTGTGAGATTGTACAATAAAAAAAGATAAAAAGACAAGTTCTGCACGGGAAGCAACATCACGTGCAGTATGATCATACAGGATACCGCTCTGTATGATATAGTCTGTTTCAGTCCCCGTCTCTCTGCTGTTCGTGGATGAACGAAAAGAGTCGGTCGCACTGTGCAGGGGAGAAGTCCTCCAATGTGATATCTGCAAGCTCGGAGTCCTGATGGCCCTCGGGGTCCCGCAGGGACGCACAGAGCATCCCGGCTGCAGCAGCTGCCCTGATCCCATTGGTTGAATCTTCTACTACCAGACAATCGCAAGGATCGGAGCCGCAGAGTCCTGCAGCGGTGAGGAAGATGTCGGGGAAGGGTTTTCCCCGCTCGATGTGGGCACCGCTCACCAGATGGCTGAAGTGGTGCTGTATCCCGATGGCTTCGGTGACATGTTCGATAAGTTCGATGCAGGAGGAGGAGCCTACCGCGAGGGTGATCCCCTCTTCGCTGCAGCGCTCGAGCAGCGGTATGATCCCGGGCATCGGTACGAGCTCGGTGGTCTTGAATGCTGAGAGCATGAACTGCTGACTCTCATCGGTGAGCTGCCTGATCGATGGGGTGAGGCAGAACTCCTGTTTGAGCCGTCTGAGCATGCTCACCGGGGGTGTCCCTACGAACTCCCTCTTGTAGAACTCTTCTGAGACCGGTGCTCCGATCGATCTGAAGTACTGCAGATTGACCTGCATGTGCAGTGGTTCACTGTCTATGAGCACGCCGTCCATATCGAAGATCATCGTCTCTATCATACCGTTCTCCTCATCGCGCCTATCTTACGGGATGCTGTCGACAGATGCAATATGCTCAGAGTGAGCGTTTGGTGTACCAGATGGTGCTGATGAGACCGGGGTGATCATCAGGTAGCCTGATCAAGCTCTGCTGTAAGCTGATCAGGTGCCCATAACAGTTGTTTCCTGCCTCCGGTTACGGAAGTAGAGCAGGAGATCGGTGAAGACCATGACGGCGTTGAGGATGTAGAGGATGATGATCGGGTCACGGGCATACGCCAGCTTGTGGGCGATCCCGCAGAGATAGCCGAAGAGGATGATCAGCAGGAACAGCAGGCTCTTACCCCTGGTGCTTCTGGTGGTGTAAGATGTATAGATGGATGCAGGCCAGGCTGCACCGAAGGAGAGCAGCATGAGGGATTCGAATATACTCATAGCACAGGTACTCCTTTGTTGATGACAGGTCGTTCGTGAAGTGTGCCCGAAGGCTGTTCCCGCCTCCCGGATATGCAGGGTCCTTTTGGGCAGAGGACCCTGCATGCCGGTGCAGCCTCATTCTTTCACCGCTCCGCTGGTCAGCCCGCTGATGAACTGTTTCTGGAGAAAGCCGTAGAGGATCATGATCGGCAGCAGGGCGATGAGGAACGAGGCGAAGGCGATGGAGTAGTCGAAGAGGTACTCGCCCTTGAAATTGTACTGGAACAGGGGGAGGGTCCACTTCTCTCTGCTGTTGTTCAGCATCAGCAGCGGAAGGAAGAAGTCATTCCAGCTGAAGAGACCGCGCATGATCACCACCGTCAGGATCATCGGCTTGAGCAGCGGGAAAATGATGAGCAGGTAGCTCTGGATCACCGATGCCCCGTCGATGACTGCAGCCTCCTCCAGAGAGGGGGGGATGGCTTTATAGTAGCCTACCAGCAGGAAGACCCCCTGCATCAGGGAGAAGGTGATATAGAGGATGATGATCCCCGGAATCGACATCATGTTGAACCTACTCAGGAGCTTGATCAGCGGGATCATGACTACCTGGAACGGGATGAACAGCCCGATGGTGAAGTAGTAGTAGAGAAAGCGATATCCCCTGTGGACAGCCATCTGCTTTCCGATGGCATATGATGTCAGGGGAGCGAATATGATGATACCTGCCACCGTACCGGCAGTGATCACTGCTGAGTTGAAGGTGTTCCTGAAAAAGAAGGGTGTCCGCATCACATAGAGGAAGTTATCGAAATAGAGACTTCTCGGGAGCGAGAAGAAACTGACCGAGGATTCTGCCTGTGTCTTCATTGCTGTCACGATCAGGACGTACATCGGCAGCAGGATCAGGAGGGAACCGGTGATCAGCAGAGCCTTGCTCAGGAGCCCGGCGATGGCTGTTCTGTTCATGCATGTGCCTCTCTTCTTCCAAGGAGTCTGATCTGTACGATCGAGATGACGGTTATGAGGAGGAATATGACGAAGGATTCCGTGACCGCATAACTGAACTTCATCTCCTTGAAGGCATTGGTATAGATCAGGAATGCCATGGATTCAGTAGCTCGTCCCGGCCCTCCATCAGTCAGGGCAGCGATATAGTCAAAGACCATGAGCCCGCTCTTCAGGGTCACCACCAGATTCATGCTGATCACCGGGATGATGAACGGGAAGGTGACATGGGAGAATCGCTGGAGGACTCCTGCCCCTTCCAGTTGAGCGACCTCATAGAGCTCTTTGGGTACACTCTGCAGTCCTGCCAGGTAGAGTATGATCGGGATCGCGGTCCCCTGCCAGATATTGACCAGCAGTACTCCGTATTCTGCGGTATCCTGATCTGCAAGCAGATTGGTCTGCAGGAGCGGGATCTGCAGCAGATCACCGATCCAGGGGATCACATGATAGAAGATCTGATTGAAGATGAGTCCTACCGTCACCATGCTGAGTACTGCGGGAAAGAAGAAGAGTGAACGGTAGAATCGTGTGCCTCGCAGTCTCCCGTTGAGCAGTGATGCGATCACCAGGGCCAGGAGGTTGATCGCGATCACCAGCAGGACGGTATAGTGGAGAGTGAACCCCAGAGAGTCGAGGAATCTCGAGTCCTGCAGGATACGCAGGTAGTTCCTTCCCCCGATCAGCGAATAGCTCCGCCGTATACCGTTCCAATCGGTGAGACTGTAGAAGAACCCCACAGCTACCGGGAAGACCCAGAAGAGGGTGTAGCTGATGACTGCCGGCAGTACGAACAGCCCGTAGATCTTTTGTGATTTCATATCTGTTCCTGTTGATGCTCGTCGAAACGAGGGACAGGCGGGAAAACAGCCGCCTGTCCCTCAGGAGAACTCTCAGTCCATGCAGCTGTTACTGCTGCAAAGCTGCTTCATAGACGCTGTCGATCTCATCGAGGAAGGTCTGGACACTCCCATGTGCGATCAGGTTCTGATACATGCCGGCATATTCGTTGTAGGCGGCAAGGGGGTAGTGGATGTAGGGCCAGCCGTAGACCTTTCCCGCATCGATCACTTCCATCAGTCGTTCGTAATGATCTGCCTGCACACTGACACCGGTGATCGCTGAGGGTGCTCCGTCCAGATCGCTGTACAGTTGTGCATTCTCTACCTGTGAGAGGAACTCAAGGAAGGTCAGGACCTCTTCAGGATGTTCTGTCGTCTCTGACACGGCGAGTGCTACATCGATCCCGCTGAGGATGGTGGTATCTTCCTTCTTATCTGCAGGCAGGGGGAACATATCGTACTGGAGGTCAGGATTGGCTTTGGTGATCGATGCGATGGCCCAGATACCGTTGATGAACATGGCGGCCTGTCCATTGGCGAAGTTCGAGATACCCTGACCGTAATCAGTACCGAGGGTCTGGTCCTGTGCATGGGTCCTCAGCTCCAGCATCTTCTGTGCGATACGCGGATACATCAGTTCTGAGGGCTTCTTCGCACCGGAGGTTATCTGAGAGAAGTAGGCCTGCTGATCACCGATCAGCATCCCTTCTATGACCCCTCCCTGCTGTCTGAGGGTCCAGGTCTCCTTATCGGTCAGTACGATCGGTGTGATATCGTGTGATTCCAGCGTGGTGCACAGTCCCATGAACTCATCCCAGGTCTCAGGGATACTGAGCCCGAGCCGGTCAAAGATCTCTACGTTATAGAAGACGCCGAAGGTGTTCAGCGCAAGGGGGAATGCGAAGGCTTTCCCGTCATATTTTGCAGTCTCAAGGATCCCCGGATTGACATTGCGCAGGAACTGCTTGTCGGTGAGATCCATGACATAGCCCTCATCGGTGAGGAACTTGAAGCTCGGCTGCACGACATAGGCATTGAAGATATCGGGGATATCATCGATGGCGATGCGGGTCGTGAGGACCTTCTCCGAATCCGGGACATTGACCTGAGTCACTTTGATATGAGGGTACTCCTGTTCGAATGTGTCGATCAGGGCATTGAAGGTATCGACGGCCTCCGGTTTCCCCTGAAAGAACTCGATGGTCACGACCTCCTGCTGCTTCGCAGCAGTCCCTGATTCTTTGTTCCCGGCAGCGAAGGCTGCTGCTGTGGTGATCATCAGCAGGCACAGCAGGATGCTGATCGTCTTTGTGTGCATTCTGTTCATAAAACACTCCTTTTGAACGTCTCTTTTGCTCTGATCCTTATGCTACAGGCCGGGGAGCGTCAAAGATACTGACATATCTATGAATTTACCCACTATCTACGTATCGGCTGAACTGACAATAGACCGCAGGGAAAAATCATGTATACTGGTCGTACGGGATATGAAATTATGATACTGCATTCACTGACACGCAAGTATGTTCTCATCTTTCTCCTCTTCTTCTTCATACCGACGGTCCTGATCACCATCGGAACGGTCCGTACGATCGACGGGATGTATGAACAGGAGATGGGCAGGATCTTCAACAGTATGGTGACAGAGGCGGCTGAACGGATCGATGAGCTCTATGCGGATGCTGACCGGGTCTCACGGTTCTTCGTCTTCAGTGACATGATGCAGGATTATATCAAACAGGATCGATCCTACCAGTATGATGTTGATACCATAGCGGTGATCAGTGATTATCTGGTCTATGATATTGCAGCCAACAGTTTCATCGAGTCCATCATGATCGTGAAGGATGGTGATCAACTGATCTCCGAGGGGTCGGTGTATGAGGCGGTAAGCGGTTCTGACCCGATGATGGATGATTCTGATAACCGGATCCATTGGACTTCGGGCTATGCGGCCCGCAGCTACTACGGCAAGGAGGATATGATCGTACAGATCGGACGTGGTATCCCCAATCGAAAGAGTATGACCAGCACGATCGGGAATCTGATCCTTCAGGTGAAGGTTTCAACGCTCTATCAGCTCATAGATCGTAACATGTATCCGGGGTTCTCTTCCCTGGTGATCACTGATGAAGAGGGGGTGATCAAGATCAGCAGGGATCCTCAGCTGATCGGTTCTTCGGTCGGTGAAGCTGCACTGGCGGCTCTATCCGGCAGGACCGGTGACGATGAGGTGGTCACTGCAGCAGATGGGTATCTCATGCAGCGGAGCCCGCTGGCGTTCAGTGACTCCTATGTGTTTGCCACCATCGACAGGGATTCCCTGTTCCATGAGGTAAACAAGATCAAACCGCTGTTCTTTCTGGACATCCTGCTGCTCGTCCTCTTCGGTCTGGTGCTCCTGCTCTTCTTCTATCTCTCAGTGGTCAGGCGCATAGAGCGGCTCAGTCATGACATGCACGCAATCACTGAGAAGAGTCTTGCGGTACCAGCACGGCCTGCCGCCTCTGATGAGATCGGGATGCTGCAGAGAGACTTCACCAGTATGATCAAGCGGATCCAGGAACATATAGCGATCGAGTGGGAGCTGAAGGTGTCACAGCAGGAAGCGGTACTGCATGCCCTGCACAGCCAGATAGATCCTCATTTTCTCTATAATACTCTCGATATGATCAGATGGAACGCACGTTTGGAGCAGGCCTATGGGACAGAGGAGATGATTGAACATCTTTCGAGTATCTTCAGGATGAATGTGGACAGCAGCAGGCTCTGGGTCTCGATCGAGGATGAGAAGAAGTATGTGGAGAGTTATGTCCTGCTGCTCAGGAGGAGGCTGAAGGACCGGGTGTCTCTCGAGTTCTCCTGCGAGGAGGATGTGAGCTCCTGCATGATCCCCAAGCAGATGATCCAGCCGCTTGTGGAGAACTGTATCAAGCACGGGCTCGATGACAGCATCGATCATCTGACCATCAGGGTTCGGATCGCTTCCGATGCGGATCGGATCCTGATCGAAGTGCGCGATGACGGGGTCGGGTACCAGCCGGAAGCAGGTGATGAGGGACCCGGGGTGACCTGCAGGAACATTACCGAACGGCTGCATATCCTCTTTGGACCCGACCATTCGCTGCACATGAGCACCGAGGGGCCCTGGACCGTCGCATCTCTGACCCTTGAGAGGATCGATGATATGAGTTCACAGGAACTCTCTGTAACCATACCCGGGAGGAGCAGTGATGGCGAATCTGTTGATCGTTGATGATGAACCGGTGACTCTTGCGGGGCTTTCACAGACGATCCCCTGGAGATCCTATGGTATCCATGCGGTCTTCACCGCAGAGAACGGGGCAGAGGCTGTGAAGCTCCTTCATGATAAGCATATAGACATCCTCATCACCGATATCCGCATGCCGGTGCTCAACGGGCTCTCACTGATCGATCACGTCTATGATCATCTGCCCGATGTCCGCATGATCATTCTCAGCGGGTACCATGATTTTTCCTATGCTCAGCATGCGATCAAGAAGCAGGTGGTCGATTATCTGCTCAAACCCGTGCGGGTGGCTGAGTTGACACAGATCGTCAGCAGGCTGGCAGATCGCATGCATCAGGGGCTTGCTGATACCATCTCCCTTGAAGGCAGCCCTCATAAGTTGATACAGGATGCCCTGAAGTATATGTTCTCCCATATGCATGAGCCGCTGTCTCTCTCCCTGGTCGCCCAGGAGGTACAGCTGTCTCCGAACTACTTCAGTGTGCTGTTCAAACAGAGTGTGGGGAAGAGCTTCAGCACGGTGATCAACGAGATCCGTATCGAGAAGGCTGCTGAACTGCTTACCGATACTACCTATACTCTGGAGGCTATTGCAGAGAGGATAGGCTACAGCGACTACAAGTATTTCAGTCGTAAGTTCAAGGAGATCAACGGGTGCTCACCGGGAAGGTATCGCAATCAGATCGAATGAAGCGAAGTATGTTGATTCTGAGCATGGAAGTGACTGATGTAAGCGACCGCTGCCGACAGAAAGCGGGCGGTAAAAAAGGAGTGAGGTATATGGCCAGATGTGAGATCTCAATGTTTTCCAGGAAGCTGCAGAAGATGACCTCTCTGGTGGTGCTGCTGCCGGAGTTCAGGGAGGGGGTCCCCTATACAGACCTTCCGGTGCTCTATCTGCTTCACGGGAGGACCGATGATCACACTGCATGGACCCGGTTCTCTTCTCTTGAGCGGTATGTGAGTGATACGAATCTGGTGGTGGTGACCCCGGATGCAGGTCTGAGTTACTATCAGGATATGGTCTATGGACTGGATTACTACTCCTACATCAGTGAAGAGGTCCCTGCGTTCATACAGCGCAGTTTCCCTGTTTCCAGAAGAAGAGAGAGGACGTTCATAGCAGGTCTCTCCATGGGCGGGTTCGGTGCCTTCAAGATCGCACTGAACCATCCGCAGCACTATAGCTATGCCGGGAGTCTCTCAGGGGTGCTGGACTTTCCCGAGCGGGTAGAGAAGAGCCTGAAGAGCAGGGGAGCTGCCTGGAGCAGTATCTTCAGGAACTGTTTCGGTGATCAGATCACCAGAGAGCAGCTTCTGGGTACCGAGAATGATCTGATCGATCTGGTGACAGCAGCTGATCCCGGGCAGCTGCCCCAACTGTTTCAGTGCTGTGGTACAGAGGATTTTCTCTATGATAACAACCAGCACTTCAGAGAAGCCTGCAGGGGCACCGCGATCCCGCTGACCTACACAGAGGGTCCCGGCGGACATACCTGGGAGTACTGGGATCAGGCCATACAGGAGTTCCTGAAGCTCCTGCCGCTCTGAGAGGCAGCAGGAGCTGCCGTCGCACAGGGGGAGTGAAGACTTCGGTTGGCTATGAGTCTTCCCCTGGACTCCGAACGGTCTGGAGCCTGTGACATGGATGAGAGGGACTCCAGACTGCTGTGAGCCCTCTTGTGCGGTACCGGCACACGGGATATGATCACCGACTCACAGCTGTGTCCACTCCACAGAGTGGACACAGCTGTAAAAGCGTTTGTAAATAGCCATAACTCTCTATCTCAGAAGATAAAGATCGTTGGAATGATGCCTATATATCATAGGGTAGACATTATGGTATGGGCTTGTTATAATCCAGCTAATGAAGTAAATCATAGTAGTACTTGTTCTGTGAGTTTGTTGATGCATCGGTAGCAGCAATACAAGCAGTACGAATCATAGGAAATTATGATTGAAAAATCTGATCTAGAACTGGGGTTTATCCAGGGTCTCTATGAGGCAATGGATTGTATTACGAAAGTGATACGAAGTGAGTCATCAGGCGAAACTTAAGCACTCTAACTCTAAAACACATAGTATAGCGTTGGAATGTTCTTTACATCCTGTCTCGTACTGAGGGGATGTATCAGCTGTCGAGAAAAGACAATCCTGGATCAGAATCAACTGCCGACTTCCCTGGGTTGGCTGATTTAAAAGAAACATGACAATCGTGAAATGAATGAGATGATCGCACGTGGAGCCCTGCTAAGAAGCAGGGGATGTTCTCTATTGGCGTAGTGGCATGAACAGGTTAGAAACTGATCTGTTCAGGCTGCCATGACTCCGGTATGGAATAGTGAACGCTTTCTATCAAGGCTGTGCTATGACAGAGAAACGTGTTGTGTGTGTTCTTTTTGCCGAGAACAGCCTGTATCAGGAGGGGACTCTCAAGGAGTACCCTCTCATGCGAAGTGTATTACATACCTTAAGGAGATACTGAATATGGCTTTAGTAGAAGTGAAGGATTTATATAAGATATTTGGGACGAATCCCAAACGAGCGATACCGCTCATACAGAAAGGGGAGACCAAACAACAGATCAAGAAGAAGACCGGCTGCACCGTAGCTATCAATGGAGCGACGTTCGAGATACATAAGAAAGAGACGTTTGTTGTCATGGGGTTGTCGGGAAGCGGGAAATCAACGTTCATTCGTTGTCTCAACAGATTGATCAAGCCGACTTCAGGTCAGATCCTCATAGATGGTGAGGATATCGTCAAGATGGAACCCGAGAAGCTCCGGGATCTGAGACGACATAAGATGTCAATGGTATTCCAGCATTTTGGGCTGCTGCCGCATAGGAATGTCATTTCGAATATCGAATTCGGGTTGGAACTCAGCGGGGTCGATAAAGCTGAAAGACGCCAGAAATCGATGGATGCGTTACAGCTCGTTGGTCTCGATGGGTTCGAATTCAGTATGCCCAACGAGTTGTCAGGTGGTATGAAGCAGCGAGTCGGTCTAGCGAGAGCTCTGGCCAATGACCCTGAGATCCTGCTGATGGATGAAGCATTCAGTGCGTTGGATCCGCTTATCCGTTCACAGATGCAGGATGAGCTGCTTGAGTTGCAGGCAAAGATGCATAAGACCATCGTCTTCATAACTCATGACCTTGATGAAGCGTTGAAGATCGGAGACAGGATAGCAATCCTCGGCCCTGACGGAAGGGTCCGGCAGATCGGAACCCCTGAAGTGATTCTGTCACGACCGGCTGATGATTATGTCAAAGAGTTCGTTCAGACCGTTGATAAGACGAAAGTCGTGACAGTGGGTACGATCAAGAGACCAAGTCCCTTCTTGACTGTTCCGAAAGACGGACCCAAATCCGCTCTTCATCTGATGGAGAAGCATGGAAAGTCAGTTGCCTTTGTGGTTGATACAGATAGGATCCTCAAAGGTGTGGTACATATTGAAGATGTCGCTGCGTTGAAGAAACAGGGAGGGACCGACCTGTGTTCCATAGCGACCCAGGACTTTTATACGGCTACACCGACTACTCCGATCGCTGATCTTTTGAGTGCAGCACTTGAGACAAAAGTTCCCATTGCTGTGATTGCTGAGGATTATACCTTTCATGGCGTTGTCGACAGAGAGATGATCATTGCAGAGATGAATGACGGCATCGATGAGGCTGCCGGACCGACAGTGTTCAGTGAAGTACTCGAAGACGACGCTGCAGATACCAATAATAAGTGAGGATACAAGTAGTTATGGAGACGATAAGAGAAATATTCGATATAGGGGCTTCCTTTGAGGCTATCATTGACTGGTTACGAGAAGAAGCTGCCTGGTTCTTTGATTTTATAGCTTTCGTAGTTGAAGGGCTTCTCGATGGTGTCAACTGGGTCTTTCAGTTCCCTCCGGCACTCTTGATGATCCTTCTGTTCACGTTGCTCGCCTGGAAGATGGCAAGCCGCGGAGTCGCTATATTCACGGTCATAGGGTTCAGTCTGATTCTTTACATGGGCTATTGGTCAGAAACGATGGATACCCTGTCGTTGGTCATTTCGGCAGTGTTCTTTGCGTTGCTGATAGGTATCCCGTTAGGAATCTGGGCTTCCAAGTCTGAGAGCGCATGGAGGATCCTGCATCCGGTTCTGGATTTTATGCAGACACTGCCGGCCTTTGTGTATCTGATCCCGGCTGTATTGTTGTTCCGTCTTGGACCAGTCCCCGGTGTGATCGCTACATTGATCTTTTCACTACCCCCAGTCGTACGGCTGACGAACCTTGGGATACGTCAGGTGCCTGTCGAAATAATCGAAGCCTGCCGGGCCTTTGGAGCGACTTCAAAACAGAGACTGTATAAGGCAGAACTTCCGGTAGCTCTTCCGACGATCATGGCGGGGGTGAACCAGACGATCATGCTGGCGCTCTCGATGGTAGTGATTTCCGGGATGATTGGAGCCGGAGGACTGGGGAATGTCGTTCTGAAAGGAATAACACAGCTCAGGATCGATATGGGTTTTGAAGGTGGGATCTCGATCGTCATCCTGGCCATCTTCCTGGACAGGGTGACTCAGTCACTTACTCACCTTGGGGAAAGCAAAGAGGGAAAATGATAGAGACGTTTACGTGTTGAATGACCCAATTGGATTTGGGAAAAAAAATATATAGGAGAATTACATGAAAAAAATCATGATTCTGGTACTAGCGTTAGCTGTACTGCTACCAACAGTTGCCTTTGCGAATGGTCAGAGTGAAGAGACCAAAACGGTCAAACTGGCTTACGTGAACTGGGAAGAAGGTGTGGCGTGGTCACACGCGATCGCTGCTATACTTGAAGATGAGTATGGATATGAGGTGGAGCTTACTGCTGCTGATGTGGCTCCCAGTATCTCTTCAGTTGCCAATGGAGATCAGGACTTCTTTATGGAAGGATGGCTTCCGAACCTTCACACCGTATACACTGAGGGTACCGATATCGTAAGGATCAAGACGATCTATGAAAACGGTATCGTTGGACTCATCGTACCCAAGTACATGATAGAAGACGGGGTAACAACCATCTCGGACCTGGCAAAACCAGAAGTAGCTGAAAAACTGAATTACCAGATCACCGGTATTGATGCCGGCGCAGGAATGATGATCCAGTGTGAAGAAGAGATCATGCCTGCGTATGGTCTTGATGAAGCTGGAATCGAGCTGATAGCCTCTTCCGGCCCCGCTATGCTTGCGGCTATGGACGCAGCCATGAAGCGAAATGAGTACATCGTAGGAATGGGCTGGCAGCCGCACTCAATGTTTGGACGATATGACCTTGCGATCCTCGAACAGGATAAGGAAGTGATTTATGCTCCCGATGAAATCGTTATCCTCGGCCGCCCGGGCGTTGAAGAGGATCTTCCAGAAGTCACTGCGTTCATGAAGAACGTCATCTGGACAAACGAGACTATCGGATCTCTTATGGTCTTCATCAGTGATTCGGACAAAAGCACTTTGGAAGCAGCACGAGAATGGAAGAATGCCAATACTGATGTATGGCAGGACTGGGTACAATAAGGTCTCATTCGCATACTGAGCACGTATGATCATAAAGGGCTGAAGTGGGGGAATCTCACTTCAGCCCTGTTCTCGTACCGCAGCTGCGACCTGTGATGTCATAACCACGATTGTCTAGTAGATATCTTACCTCACTCAGATCGGGGATCTCAGGCACGGTCGTAGAACACAGAGGTATGGTATACCACCTTCTGCGACTATTCCAGCCTGAAATCTCGAAAAATCATGGCTCAATCATACATCTTGTGGGATTCTGTCAGCGACAGGGTCTCTGACGTAGGTCTTCCTGCTGGTATCAAAGAGCTTGAGGAAAACATATTCATCATCAGCATACCCATAGCCTTGTCTTCTCTGAGAAGACCTTCCGTTTGACCAAGTTGAACATGAAAGTGGCAGGATCATTTCGATCTGATACAGGAGTATCAAACTTCTGTACGATCTTCTCGGTCCTCGATACGGTCAGGATGAATGGATGGAACTCCTTCGAAGCTCTGTCAGCACTATTCACAAACTCGTCCACTTTAGATTTCCTCGACTCATTGAGCGCTAAGGACCTGAGAAGCTACGTTTTGTCTAAGAATATAGATAAAATCTCGAAATGTTAAAAAGTGTCTAGAAATATAGACAAAAATATCTGCCAATGTTACTATATTGTATGATCAAGAGAGAAAACATATTAAAAAAACTTCGACATTATTATGACTCTGAGATGATTAAAGTGATTACCGGTGTCAGAAGGTCTGGGAAATCCATATTGCTGGATCAGATTCAGGAAGAGCTTTTGGAAAAGGGAGTTCCTGATACACATATCATCTCCATCAATTTTGAGGTCTATTCATTCAGGAAGTATTGCCATGATCCTGACGGATTCTACACCTACATTTCTCAGTTGATACAACCGGTAGGAAAGAATTATCTCTTCTTTGATGAGATCGAGAACATGAAGGATTTTGAGCTGTTAATAAGCTCATTCAGGGTCGAGTTCGATTGCAGTATCTTCATTACTGGCTCGAACTCAAAACTGTTATCAGGGGAGCTTGCATCTCACCTTGGAGGAAGGACGTTATCATTTCATATGATGCCTTTCTCATTCAGTGAGTTCATCAAGCTGGATCATATCAAAAATCTTGATTCACGAATACAGCTTGAATCGTATTTGGAATGGGGAGGGTTCCCCTTAGTATGTAAGGAAGAAGAACCTGAGAATAAACACATCCAACTGATGAACCTGAAAGATTCGATCATGTATAAAGATATCATCCTGAGAAACAAGATCAAAGGTACGATTGAACTTGAACGGATTCTTGCCTATATCCTCGCGAATTCTTCATCGACTTTTTCAGCCAGGAATATCAAGAAGGAGTTGGAGAAAGAGATGACTGAGATGGCATTACAGAGAGTCTATGATTATATAGGTTATTTTTGTGATGCAGGGATCATCAACAGGGTCAAAAGGTATGATATTCGGGGAAAGAAAATTCTTTCAACACAGGAAAAACTGTATGCTTGCGATCTGAGCCTTTTCCACCTGTTCAAGAATAGAGTCAAACAAGAATCGAATCTTGTCACGGAGACTCTTGTCTATAATGAACTCGTATCCAGAGGGTATCAAGTCTATATTGGTAAGACTTTCAAGGGGGAAGTTGATTTTATCATCGAGAACGAGAATGGTAGAGCCTATATCCAAGCTGCTTATCTCATGGAGAATGATCAGACGAGAGAACGGGAATTTTCTGCATTCTCTGGTATCGATGATGCTTTTCCCCGGTTCGTGATATCCTTCGATCCCTTTACGTATGATATGGAAGGGATCCGGCATATTCATATCACTGATTTCCTGTTAGGGGATAATCTCTTATAACTAGAGATTGCTGAACAACCTCTATGTAAGCTCATCCCCATACTCGCGAGCGAGCACCTTAGCCTGGCCGATGTCGGAGTAGTCAGAAGGCTTCAGTGATCCTCTGGCAAAATCCTCATTATAGGGGTCGGGATCCACATAGCCATTCTGCTGTTGCAATCGGCCCACAAACTTCACCGCACTATTCCTGATCGTATCGAGCTCCTCGTGTTCCATCGGAGGGTCACACTTTATAGATTCCATATGTGCGGTCACAGACCCCATAGTGCTTGAGGACTTTCCCAGCAAACCGTGAGAGCGTGGAGTTTCGTATTCCCACAGGGTGACCTCTGAACTGCAGTGCTTGAGTACTGTGACCGTATTGCTGTGTTTATACCATGAGCTATCCCCAAGCTCGCATGTACAGTCATACGCAGAGGCTTTCATGACCGTGTAGGTTATCTTATTGAAGGAGATTCCGCTCTTTTTCGCTACTCCTCTTTACACGGAGAAAATTTCAGATCCAAAAAATACATGGAGGGTATTTGAATGAGAAAATTCATGGCAGTGCGGCTGGTAGTGATGCTGGCAACAGGTATGCTGTTCGCTGCAGGGGCACAGGAAGAGAAGATCGCAGCTATAGATCTTCAGACAGCCAGCTGGGACGAGATCGTAGACGCTGCGAAAGGTGAAGGCGAGGTGTCCTCACCAACGGGTATCTGGCACCCTTCCACCGGAACCAGACTGGTATCCTCTATGATCCCCAGAGAGTATCGAATCCCCCGCAGACCTTTGCGGAACTGGAACAGTGGATCGATGACAACCCCAGACTCTTCGGTTTCAATGATCCTTCACGAGGCGGCTCAGGTCAGTCGTTCGTCCATACGGTGATCAAACATACTACCGGTGGTTTGGAAAAATATGTCGGCGATACCGAAGTGGTAGCCGATAAAGTGGCCAATTGGGACAGTGCCTGGAAATGGTTCAATGATAGAAAGGACAAGTTGACCTTCACCGTATCGAACAACGACTCGATCATCAGGATCAACGACGGTGAGATGGCTATGACCTTCGGCTGGGATGACAATGTGCAGGACATGATGAACAGAGGGAATATCTTCTCACGAGCCCTGATGTACATCCCTGTGATGGGTGCAGCCGGTGGTGGAGATACGATGGGAATCCTGAAGAATGCACCTAACAAGGCAGCAGCTGCTCTGTTCATCCATCACATCACCTCCAAGGAACAGCAGCTTAAGAAGTTCTCCATGGTCGGTGCCTACCCCTCAAGAACAGACATCGCCCTGGAAGGGACCCTGCTGAACGAAGAAGATCGTGCAAACAACGCACTCGCATGGTTCCCTGCTCCCTATAAGGATCACATGATCTCTGAGTTCGTGAAGAACGTGCTGATGCAGCAGTAGGGGATGAGCTTCAGGTTGAGAGTCTGAGATGACAACAAAGTGATCAATGATCTGAAAACCGATATGCCGGGCTGTATTCAGCCCGGCATCCCTTTGTTCTGGCAGTACCCGTATGAATAAGGGATGATAGGCACCCGAGATTCTGTCAGAACACGCTGAGCCGGGAACACCGTCACCGGCAGCTGCACGATGAGACAGCTGCCGGTGCAGCTTCGGGTGTATGCTGCTATGCAGTATGATCAAGACTAGCCTGATGAAGCAGAAGTTTAAGGAGCATGTCGCATCTGTATGAACAGTGCTCTCAGGAGGCCTGCAGCCATTAGATGTACGAAGGCTCTTGATGATATGGTGTGTATGAAGGGTGAAACAGTTCCTTGCCCCCACCTGTAAATGAACTTCCTGATCTCTACTCCTTACAGAGCTCTCTCAGTTCCAGGGATGACTTCCTGTCCGACTGACCTCGTGCGCCGGATGGCTGTTCTGCGCATCCCAAGGTTAGAAGGCGATCATGCCGGTATTCCTATCTCTCATGGTATCGATTTCCAAGGTGGATTCGGATCAGGATGCTGGGTCGATCGTAAGAAAGGATCTTCCCTCTCCCTCAGCCTCTTCTAGGATCTGTGATGCATGTACAAAGCAGGGATCAAGTCGCTCTTCTGCGATACCATAGGGGCACAGCAGCTTCGCTATGATCAGGTGCAGTATGTGCTCCGGGCTGATGTCGGTATCGCTCATCACGATGGTGGTTCCCTGTTTGATCATAGCGATATAGAACTGGGTCTCGAGCTCCAGCCGTTCAGGCAGGAGGGGGATGGAGAATGAATCGAAGATAGCCTGTAGAGACTCTCTGGTGTAGCTGCTGTACTGCTCCACACAGCGTAAGAATATGGTGCCCAGCGGGGGATTGTTCCGATGGAGTATGAGATGAACGAGCTGATGGGTGATCTCATAGCACAACGGGGTGGTTGTGCTCCGTATGGAGTGCAGCAGCTCACTGATCTTCTGCATATACAGATCATGGACCTCTTTGAGCAGGGCATCCCTGTCAGCATAATGATAGTAGAGTAGTCCGATACTCACCTGAGCCGTTTCTGCGATATCGCGCATGGTGAACGAGTTGTTACCCTTGTGCAGTTCGTCCATGACGGCGTTGAGGATCCTGTCCTTCCTGACTGTTCTTTTCATGATACCTGCTACTGTAGCTGATTCAAGCAGCGAGAACAACCTGAAACAGCTTCGTATAAAATCTTTCTTGACAACTGAACATGTTCAGTTTTATACTGATGAGTATGATTACGTAATCATATCTATGCTTCTGGTGTTATGTCGATCCATAAAGGAGAATCTATGTCAAAGAGAGTCGTATGTCTGGTGATGTGTCTCAGTATCGCTATGGCGGTATTCGCGCAGGGAGAACAGGAGGTCCTCACGGGGGATCTGGTAGATTATGAGAAGTGGGAGGATACACAGCTTGAGAGTCTAGATGATGTATCGATCGATGCTCTGAGATCTCGAGCATATGGTTCACGGTTCAAGATCGTCGATGTCCTCGGGGTCGAAGGCGGTGAGAATGAGTACCAGAGTTTCTATATGCAGGACGGGACCCCTTCCTACGGTACCTATATGGTTGCCTATGATTCTGATGGAAACAGGGTGTATGCACGAGTGGATGTCCCGGCAGGAGAAGTCCCGGAAGCAGGATATCCTGTCGTGGTCTTCGCTCATGGCTGGGTAGGGTATGAAGGAGCTCCTGATTATACCCTCAACTACTATGCTGATGCCTACTATGGGGATATCATCGACTCCTATGTGGATGCCGGCTTCATGGTCGTGACCCCAGGGTTCAGAGGTCATACGACCGTCAATGGGATCCCTGCCGAAGGGCTCGAGTTCATGGCAGCTTTCGATAATGGGAGCTATGTGAGTCCTCTCTTCTATGCGATCGATATCCTCAATGCCGTAGAGGGGCTGGATTCGTTGCAGGATATCGCGTGGGAAGACTGGAGTCCCAAAGGTGCCATCACGGCAGATCTTGATGATGTTCATATCTCCGGCCACTCCCAGGGCGGGGATGCGGTACTCACGGCCCTTGCCATATCAGGAGAAGGGTCACGACTGCAGACGACGTTCAAGACCGGTTCGATATGGTCGGGATGTTTCCCTGACCGGATCACCCAGGTAGAGACCTATGGACCGATGGGCGAATCTGCTGAAGCCTTCAAAGCCGGGACCCAGCAAGCCTTCGAATGGAATGGCACTGCTGTCGGTTCTGACGGCTCGATCAACCCGAACTTCATCTTCGCCTGGGCTCCTGATTGGATCGGCTCAATCGATCCTGAGCAGTGGTCATGGCAGACAGACTACTTCGGTAAATCAGTCGAGACCATGCTGCGCAAGAAATATGATCAGATGTATGATACCTATACTACGTATGTGGATGATATCGAAGGAGTTTCCTATACCCTGCAGGTCGCGGATGATGGGGCAGTCTCGGTGATCAACGATCCAGAGATCGTTGCTTTTACCGCTGCGATGAGTGCTGTGAACTATCCTGAGTATCTGCAGGATGAGACGATCATCCTGCACCATTCGGATCAGGATTACTATGCGCTGCCCTCCTGGAACGCTGATCTTGCACAGAGTATCCGTGCTCTTGGCGGGGATTGTACCGATCATACCTATGAGGAGAACAACCATTCACTCAAGCTCAGTTCCTATGAATGGTTTGATGTCAATGGTGATGCAGTAGCCGGACGGGATACAGCTCTGGCGAGAGATATTGCCCTGTTCTCTCAGCCGTAGCAGTCATCGCTATGTGATCTATGGAGGGGGAGCGGCAGTAGGGATCTTCTGCCGCCTCCCCATTTGTTTGTGCATATATGCTCTTTGCCTCAGAGGGCGGGTCCCTCTTGTCTTGCTGCACAGCTAAGCCTTTCTGCAGCGATTCAGATTCGAACACTGGTACTGGTACTGCCTCATGATCACCTGTGCGTGATCCCTCCCTATCTGTATGATGGTTCGATATGTATCAACATCGATGATTTTCCTCTTTCAGGATACGTGATGTTATGATAGAGTGTAATTCACCTGAGTAATGAGTGATGATTCAATTCCAGATTGGAGGATCGCTCAATGAAAACACTGATCAAAGAGAGGGGGATATCTTCCATACTGCACGTTACCCGGATGGAGAATCTCCAATCCATCCTGACTCATGGGCTCATGCCCAGGAGCATGCTTGACGATAAGCAGATAGAAGCCGTCTTCAATGATGATGTACGACACGATGTGCATCTTGATCATGTGAGCTGTTCGATCAGTTTCCCCAACTACAAGCGGTTCCACTCTCTACGAAAGAAATACCCGGCTGCGAAGTGGGTCATCCTGCTTTTGGACCCCAATGTGCTGGTGGATAAGAGCTGTGCCTTCTACTTCCAGAATACCGCTACGATCATGTGCAGGGATATGGCACTCGAGAACATACGTGGCAGGGAGGCCTGTGAACTTCTGTTCGCTGAGAACTCCGATGGATGGTTCAGACTCGCTGATTTAGAGGCCTATGAACGCAGGATGGACTATATCGCACAGTTTCTGGGAGATCACAGGCCTTCTGCAGACTCACAGCCTCCTGATACCCGTGGTCCTCTGGGCATCCCCGATCGGTATACCACAGACCCTCAGGCAGAGGTGCTGATCAAGGGCTTGATCGAGAAGGAGTACATTCAGTCCGTGGTATTCAACAGTGCCGATGAGGTGCCCTCTCAGCTGGAGCATACTACCGGGGTACAGTTCAAGGTGTTCCCCGGGTTCTTCGGCCCACGGATCGACCACCTGGCCTGGAGTTAGGGCAGATTATGGCTGACTCACCGGCATGCCTATTGACGGATACGAAGACTAAAGGACAGCAGGGACGAGCAGATAGCTCTTTTCTGGTTAACCGGGTGCTCCCGTTTTCTGACCAGGAGATCTCTTCCTGCTGTGCAGGATTCGATTGCCTGCAAATCCGGTGGAGCTGCAGATCTCATCAGCCCGAGATTGAACAGATCCATACTACATCACGACAGATCAGCAGCCCAGCATATGAGACTCGAGCGATACGGCTGATTGTGCACACCCTGTCAGGATAGCAGACCACAGAGAGGGCAGTGAATACGAGATGGAGGGACTGGTGGAACAGAAGGAACTGGAACTGGTAGCGATACATGAGCACCTGTACACGTACCTCATGAAGAGAAGGGAGTGTGATCCCTCCCTGTTGTTTTCCATGCGAAAGCGAAATGACCAGAAGCGATTGGCTCAGGGGTACTGGTTCATCGGCAATGGGAACTATCTGCAGGTACCGTTCTGGAGTGGGACTGATGGCATACGGAAGATAGCGAACATCGCTTTCGTGGTCATCTGGAGGGAGGGGGCATGGAGGTCTCTGGTCAACTTCTCCTGCAAAGAGCAGGATGAACTGGATGGATTCCTGGGCCCTCTGGCTGCATCTCTGGGAGGTTTCACGAAGACTCAGGAGCATCTGTGGGAAAAGAGCTATGAGGGGACCGATATCATCGCGAACCTTGAAGCCTTCCTGCTTCATGATAGACCCATGATCCATAGAGCGGTCATCAAGAGCAAGCAGAAGCACATCCTGCCGATCTCGAAGAGGGTCTTCAGGGAGGACCTGCAGACGGTACTGCACTACCGGGACCGAGCAGAGGAGCTCTCGGGATCGGAGCTGCAGGAAACTCCTGCTGACCCGGTGCAGGCACCTGAGGTCATCACCGGGCGGGGTGAATCACCCAAGCAGGCAGAGAACAGCAGGGGCTCTTCTCTGCCGGAGGGGCAGGTCTGTTTTGCAGAGGGGGAGCGCGGAGTCTCTTATGATACGCTCTTCGGTGAGTACCTCAGAGGAGCGGTGAACATCTTCATCACCGATCCCTATATCAGATCGCATGAGCAGATCATGAACCTGATGGCCTTCTTTGAGACCCTTGCCCGATATAAGGATCAGCAGACAGACGTTGCGGTACACCTTGTCACCGTCAGGGATGATCTGTATCAGATCAAACAGCAGGAGCTCTTTGAGCAGATGGTCGAAGCTGCGGTACATGCAGGCATGTACTTCACCTGGGAGTTCAAGGATGCCCATGCGGTCCATGCCCGGCATATCGTGCTGGATAACGGGTGGAAGATCCTTCTTGATCGTGGACTCGATATCTTCAGACCCCGGAGGGGCAGCGGCTATTCCCTGGCAGACAGACTGCAGGAGGGCAAGCAGTGCAAACCGTTCGAGATCACCTATATCAGGCGGTATGCCTGAGCCTCCCTGGACCGCTGGAGGAGAGAAGATGGATCGGACGAGATGCGATCTGTCTGGTCCCTCCGGGGAACAGCACAAAGGAAGTGACCTATGACAATGACTGAAGAACAGCACCAGATCCTTGCTACCGCACCCGATACGTTCACCATCATGAGCATCACCGCCTTCGCCGGTACCGATCCGGCCTCGACTCTGGCTGAATACGCCAGAACCTATCCTGAAGCGAGTTTCCTCTATCTCACAGCCTCCAATCGTGCAGCAAACACGGCACGCAGGAGTTTCCCTGAGAACGTCACCTGTTCTACGATCCACACCTATGCGTATGAGCAGCAGAGAGATCAGCTGCAGGGCAGTGAGATCACCATCAATCTCGATGTGAATGACATCAACAGGCTGATCACCTGTGAAGCCCCAGTGGTCCCTTCGGACATCATCCGCACCCTCAGGAGATTCTGCCAGTCATCAGATCCCTGTCTGCTCGATAGCCATATTGATTCATACCATGAGACCTATCTCTGCAGTGATGCGGCAGAAGAACAAACCATAGCAGACCGAAGAGCTCTCCTGATCAGGCAGACCCAGGAATTCTGGGATGCCGTCAGCAACGGGAAGCTGAAGAAGCTGACCGATGAGATGCAATTGAAACGGTTCTCCCTGATCGGGAGCTATGAGATCGAACAGGATATCATCATGTTCGATGAAGCCCATGACTACAATCCTGTCATCGTAGGTCTGATCAAACAGTCAGGTAAGCCAGTGATGCTGGTAGGGGATCCCTACCAGAAGATCTACTCATTCCAGGGTTCAGTGGATGCCATGGGGGCTGTCAAAGCTGATCATGCCTTCTCTTTGACGCACTCCTTCCGGTTCGGACCCGAGATAGCGGAGCATACGAACCGTATGCTCCAACTGCTTGGTGAGCAGCGGAGAGTGACAGGGATGGCAGCTGAGAGAACAGGTGAGGGGACGACCTGCCTGATCACCCGCACGAACGCGGAGCTGTTCAGCAGGATCCTGACACTCGGGGATATCCCCTTCAGGATCGAAGGTGCCATCACGGTGAGAGATCTGATGCAGCTGCGTGATACCTACTGGATCTGGCTCGGGCTCCTGTCGAAGGTCCACAATAGAACCTATAGGACCTTCACCTCGTTCGAAGCCCTTGAGGAGTTCGGGTACAGGACGGAGAATCCCGAGATCATCAGAAGCTGCAGGTTCGTGAAGGATCATACAGAGGGGATACCCCGGATCATAGCGATGATGCAGCGTATCAGTGCTGATCATTCCGACAGCAGGGCATCAATCATCCTGTCTACCTGTCACAAGGGGAAAGGTCTCGAGTATGACAAGGTGGTCATCGCCGATGATTTCCGGTATCCGTATCAAAAGATCGAGGGCAGATGGGAAGAACGATCGGTACCGATCGAGGAGCTCCATCTGCTCTATGTCGCGATCACCCGGGCACGCAGGGAGGTCGTGATCCCCGCATCTCTGCAGGAGGTTCTCACCTATGTGCAGAGCATAGAGCCCCTGGTCTTTCCTGAAGCGGAACCTGCTCACAAGGTGGTACAGGCAAGAAAGAAAGTCGTAGTGACACAGCACACGAAGAAGAAGGCAGTGCCGCGAAAGAGACAGGCAGCCTTCAGTACCGGGGGACCTGACGAGACAGAGAGTGCTGATCGGCTCAAGCATACGTCGAAGAGGTATCGGGACAGCATGAAGGACATGGGGTTCTTTGAAGATGATCAGAGTGATGGTCTGATCCATATTGAGATCGACAACGAGAGACCCGCAGAAGAGAACTGGGGCCTTGACGATTGGGAGTATTCCCTCGACGATCAGGATGCAGAATTCTGGGAAAGTGAGTTCGATTTCGAAGTGCCAGAATTTTAAGAGCCGCCTTTCACGTATCTATCCTACGGGATTGGGACGACGATGACGATGAGCTGCTGATCTATTGAACTGAGGGACTTCTCCAGAAACCTGACACGGGGCATCCTCTCTGGATCTGGTCATGAGTACAGCTGCCTCTGGGGCAGCTGACCGATCCTCTTGAACGATCGATGAGGTGTGAACACTGTATCCTGCAGGATGAAGTGGAGCATACGACAGGACCGGTGCAGGATGACCGGGACCAGTAGTATCCTGTATGGATACGAATAGACAAGAACATTCTGGGTACCCTGAAGTTGGATACGAGAGCATCTGCGATCGCAGATGAACTATACAAGGTATGTATCATGGAACGAGTGCTCAACGTGAGTGAATAGAGAGATGACCAGAAGGAGTATACCAGAGGCATCCTGGAACGGGTCGATGTGATTCCTTTCACCTTCGATATCTCGGGGGTGAACAAGGGCTGTACCCTCGATCATCTCGATGGCGGCTATGGCTGCATCGCACACAAAGACGCGCTTGCGAACAACTGGAGAGTCTTCGATCACACGATCGATGAACTCCTGAGTACCTATGCTTCGGTCTCAGTGGTGATCGATGGCGGTTTGAAGGTGAGTACCTGAGAAGGTATCACCGCAGATCTGATCTGAAACTGCCGTTTTCTCCATTTCTTACTGGTCTTTGCTGAGAACTTCTGTACGAACAGGTATGCTCTAACTAAACAGATCTCCGTTGTCGGAGATCTGTTTTTGATTACTACGAACCTGGACAAGCCTCAGTGTTCACTGGCATGTTCCTCTCAGTGCCTGAACAGGACACCTTGAGGATCTGTACCTTCTCCTGGAAGTCCCGCTTTTTCTCCAGCTTGCGCATTCCCTTTTATCTTCTCACTATACACTCATCCCTTCCAAATGTGTTTTTTCTTAATCAGGATACTATGCACAGAACTAAAATTGGACGTCTGCCAGGCAGAGAGTTCTCGTCTATAGGTACTAAGCTCATCACCTGCTGGGCACCGTTGATGGGTAAGATCAGATCTTCTGAGAAATACATTGTATACAAGATAGGATGTGGTACTGTTGTGAGCATATGGATCTGTCCGGGAGTGCTCTTTGGAGATGTTCGGAACTTCAGTTATTCCTTGATATGCACCTGTATAGCTGATGGAGATGGTCTGCTCAGAATTAGATGTATGGAGCCTAGACTTCATCTTTTCAAGAGTCGCATTATACGTCAAAAACAGGCAAAGGTTCTTCCGTATGAGATAAAGACAACTGCTATATACCGATCTATGATAAGTATAGAAATTCAAAAAGGGAGAAGTTTATGAACAAAAGAAAAGGTATGTGTATTCTTATGTCTCTGGTTATGCTTATATCTACAAATGTGTTCGCTGCTGGTCAGCAGGATTCTGCTACAAAGGTTGATCAAGAAAAAAAGGTTCAGATTCGTCTGTCCCATACACATCAGGCTGATGCAGAATCATCTGAAATCCATTATGCAGCAACAGTTTTCAAAGAATACGTTGAGTCTCATTCAGATTCACTAGAAGTCCAGATATTTGCTGCCAATGCACTTGGAGAGGAACGGGCAGTGTATGAAGGGATGCAACTTGGCGGGGGAGCCAGTGCTGTGATATCCGGCACAGCGATACTGGGAAACTTCAACAAGAAAGTCGGTGTGCTTGATTTACCCTTCTTATGGGGTGGCTATGATCATGTCCATGCCGTTCTTGATGGAGAGGTAGGTGCTGTCATTCGTGAAGAACTAAGAAATGATGGATTCGAAGTACTGGCCTGGATGGATAGCTGGGGCTTCAGGAATGTGGTCACATCAAAGAAAGAGATCAAGAACCCTTCAGACCTTAAAGGGTTGAAAATTCGTACGATCCCAACACCTATCTATCTTGCTGCAGTGAATGCTATGGGCGCAAATGCTACACCGATGTCCTTTGGAGAAGTATACACATCTATGCAGACAGGAGTCCTTGATGGCTTCGAGCATGGGGCCTCAGTAGTCAAAGCAGAGCGATTTTATGAGGTTGCCTCTTTTATCTCAATGACAAGACACCTCTTTGGACCCCTTGCATTCGTATACTCAAGTTCAGAATGGGCAAAACTGAACGAAGAGCAGAAAGAAGTAGTGAAGAAGGCGACAGAGGTTGCACGAGATGCTCAACGTGAAAAAGCTCCTGCAAAGGAAGCTGAAGGATTTGCTTTTCTCAAGGATCAGGGTATGAAGATCACAGAGATCGACACCTCTGACTTCGAGAAAGCCGCTATGGGTATTCAAGATGAGATCGCATCAGAGTTAGGAGCTACAGATCTTCTGAAGATCATCAGGAACGCTCGATAATCACCCATAAGCTTCCTGCAACCTTTGAGGATGCAGGAAGCTTCATATCCAATGAGGTTTTGTACAATGAGAACTATTATACGCTATACTGACAAGATCTTTGAATTCTTCGTCATAGGAATGTTCATTACCATGGTGATCACAGGCGGTATGCAGGTGTTCAACCGTTTTATCTTGAACAATTCCTTGAGCTGGAGTGAAGAGCTACAGCGATATCTCCACATCTGGATTGTTTTTTTCACCATTCCGTTGGCCTATAACCGAAATATGCATATCGGGATGACCTCGGTGAGAGAAAAGCTACCTGCAGCCGTTGGGCATGTTCTTGATATCATGGATCACGTACTCTGGATAGCATTCGGTCTTTCTATCATTGTGTTCAGCCAGCGGATTTTGGAGGTCACTTCCAGACAGACCAGTCCTGGTCTGGGTATCAGTATGAATGTGGTATATAGTGCATTAGTCGGCTCTTCTGGATATCTCATATTCGTAGCAGTCCGAAAGCTGGTAAATACAGTTGCCGGGAAGGAGCTGTTGCCATGATGCTTATTGTGATCTTTGCCGTTTTATTGCTGCTTATACTCTTAGGTTCTCCGATCCTGCTGGTATTGGGAATCGTATCTCTTGGGGGTATCCTCTATACTCCCGATCTGGTTGTCGCGCTCTTTCCTCAGAAGATGTTCACATCAATCGACTCTTTCAGTTTGTTGGCGATGCCATTCTTTATTCTGGCCGGCGGGCTGATGTCTCAAGGCGGTATTTCAAAGAGGCTTGTGCAATTTGCGGAAACGACAGTCGGTCATACCAGAGGAGGACTTGCTCAGGCTAATATCGTATCAAGTATGGTGTTTTCGGGTGTGTCAGGTTCCTCTACAGCAGATACGGCGGCAGTGGGATCGATTCTCATACCTTCAATGGTTGAAAAAGGGTATAAACCTGGCTATGCTGCAGCTATAACTGCCACCAGTTCCACAATCGGACCAATTATCCCTCCGAGTATGACTATGATCATCTATGGTTCAATGGCTGGAGTCTCGATCGGAGGGCTGTTCCTGGCCGGCATCATTCCCGGTATTCTTATAGGTATTGGGCTGATGATCGCAGTTTTCATTCAATCCTTTTCTCCATCGTTCCCGGAATTGCGTGCAAGAGAGGGGTCGTTTCAGATCAGGGAAGTCTTGAGATCGACACGCCAGGTATGGACCGCGCTTCTAGCTCCGGTGATCATTCTGGGTGGGATCGTGAGCGGTATATTCACTGCAACAGAGGCCGGGGTGGTGACGGTGTACTATGCACTGTTTACGACCTTTGTGATATACAGATCCTTCACCTGGAGAGATCTCCCTAAGATCATTCTGGAGTCTGCCTTGACTACAGCTCAGGTAGTTGGGATCATTGCGGTTGCCGGCGCTCTTGGCTGGTTGCTCTCGTATATGAATTTCAATGTGATGGTCTTACATCTATTAACATCAATATCGACAATCCCCATAGTGGTCTTTCTCATGATGCTTGGCATCATGATGATTCTGACGATGTTCGTAGAATCTCTGGCTATTCTCATAATCTTCATCCCGGTAGCTGTCTATGTGACTAGTACATTCGGCATCGATCCACTGCATGCAGGTTTATGTATCGTCATGGCCACCCAGATCGGAGCGGTCACACCTCCAGTAGCAGTATTGCTATTTGTTGCAACAAGCATCGCAAATACGACTTTTGATCAGACCGTCAAATATGTCTGGCCATTCTTACTGACTCTGCAACTAGTTCTCCTGCTTGTGGTCTTCTTTCCTGCAGTAGCCACCTTTATCCCACGGGTGCTTGTGGGGTTCTAATGTGTTTTATACATAATCTAATGAATAAATGAGGAATTTCTTATGGCAAGTAAAATGAATATCGCTGAAATGGATTTTGTGGAGAAGGGGTCGCCAAATTCACAGAAAGTAGCGGTTCTGGAAGAACCCTACAACGTGAAGATGTATTATGCACAGATTCCGGAACCAGATATCGATGAAGTGAGGATCAGGATTCGCTATGTAGGGATCTGCGGTTCGGATCTTGAAAGTTACAGGGGGGTGCGATCTCCGGAATTTCTCAGTACTCCTGTACGGCTTGGTCACGAAGTGAGTGGTACTATCGATATGATAGGCAGCAGTGTCAGAGGCCTTCAGATCGGACAATCTGTTACCTGTCGCTATGTATGGGGAGCTTTTGCAGAATATATCGTATGTAAACCGTTCAACCTGCATATCGTCCCAAACCACCTCAAAGATGAAGATATTTCACCGCTTGAGGTCCTTCCAGGTATCATCCATGCTGCAGAGTTGGCAGATATCAATAATAATACCGATGTATTGATCATGGGGCAGGGAGTCTCTGGTCTGGTGATGACCCAGGTGATCTCCATGTTCAGCCCAAGAACCCTTGTCGTCACTGACCTCAAAAAGAAGAATCTGGAACTGGCCAGACGATATGGAGCTACCCATACTTTTCAGATGCCCACTGCAGATGGGATGACTATGGATGTCTTACGTGAACAGTTTCCTCACGGTTTTGAGGTGGTCATACCGTGTCTGCTTGAAGGTAACGGGATGATCGATGCTATGGATTGTTGCGCGATGGCCGGCAGGATCATCATGTATGGGTGCATCGGTACCTGTACGAAGCCCTTTGATTGGTTGAAGATCCATAGAAAGAGAATCACTATCGCATCGACTGAGCCCCGAAGAGACATCGACATGAGACGATTTTGGGAAGAGGCTGTTCACATGGCTGATCAGGGGCTTATCAATGTAGCTGAAATGATCACTCACAAATTTGCTCTTGATGATATTCAAGAAGCGTTCAATGTGAGGAACAGTAATCTTGATGATGCGATTCACGTCCTAATAGATTGCGAACAGAAGCAAGGGGTACAGGAACACTCATGAGAGAAACAACCGATCCCTTCGTGAAGCCGGAAGACGTCCCATGGGAAGAAATCCCCTTATCGATCAAGCGAAAGGTCTTTTCTATGGATTCTCTCATGTTCGTTCTGTATCAGTTACCGGCTGGGCTGGTAACTGATAGTGATCATTCCCATCCTCAGGAGCAAGCTGCCTATGTGGTATCAGGGGAGATCATCATACATATCGGAGATGAACAGGAAAGATTGACAGGGGGTGCATGCTACTTTGTACAGCCAGATACATTCCATCACTTGGAAGTACTTGAAGATGCTGTCATCCTTGACTGTTTCAGTCCACTTCGTACAGATCTGCTGCAGTAGTTGAGATAAGTGCTTGGCGCGGTGAATCTCTGGCGGTGAACAGATAGAACCAATAGGTCTTCACCAGCGATATCTAGTTACCCAGATATGAACGATTCGAATATAAACTTGAGTGAATCAATTATTGATTATATAGTGTGTTATGGAAAAAAAACCTGAATTGCTCTGGATAGCCAGATATGATTATGAACCCGGATGGATACTTACCCCGCACAGCCATGATTATTACCAACTGATATATATCATCGATGGGATCGGCAGGGCTACCATCTACGACGAAGAGATCATCATCGGACAAAACTCCATCCTGTTCATAGCCCCGGGGGTGACTCATGGGTTGCTGGGGGTCGGGGAGTCGAGTCTACAGACTCTTGATACTAAGTTCCGTCTTGATCAGAAGAGTTATCTTGCTGATTCACTCGACTGTTTACCGTTTCATATCGAAGATACTAACCGGTGTGTCCAGAAAAGATTGGATAGTATTAGGAAGGAGGGCATGAAAAAGTTGCCATTCTATAGGACCATGTGCGACTCAAGCATGCTGCAGATATTGATCCTGCTTTGCAGGTATCAGGATCGATCCATTTCTGTGATCTCTTCAGATAGTACTGATAACGAGCATATACAGGATCCTGTCGTTCTGAAAGCTGTTGAGTGGATGAAAGCGCATTATCAGGAGAATATCGACATTACAGAGGTCGGGGAGTCCTTAGGGTATTCTGCTGAGTATCTCTGCAGGAAGTTCAAACAACATACGAACTATACCCCTCATCAATATCTGATGAGAGTTCGTATCGCAAAAGCCAAAGAGTTACTGAAACAGCCAGATCCCCCGATCAAGGAGATTTCCCATATGGTGGGATTCAAATCGATTCACCACTTCAGTCGTATCTTCAAAGAGTATTCCGGCCAACCACCGGGTACGTGGAGGAACAAGGAATGCATGGCGATATGGAAGAATGTCACCATTGATCCTGAATTCGTGAATAAGGATATTACTGTCACAGTTGATGGGATTCCCCCAGGATTCGCAACATCAATTGCTGAGAAGCCCTGTCCTGCCTCAAGCTAGTTCTTTACGTGGTGATTCGGTATGCAACACTATCTGATCACTGCAGCACCAAAAGAGCCCCAGCCGGACCACAGAGAGAGCAGCACCTGCTGCTCTCTCTGTGGTGACCAGCTCGGTCTCAGCTGATTGTTAGACCGAGATTAATGAGCAACTGGTAGCCGTACTCGATCGATACCGCATAGCTGGTGGACGTATCATGTTCGGGATGGTTCTTGCCTCTGCTGAAATCCCCTCCATCATCTTCGGGACTGAATCTCCCTATGACGATCCCCACGATCCTCTCATCATCGATGCTGACCAGCGGACCACCGGCCATCCCGTCATGGACCATGGAATCGAAGAGCAGCAGCTTGGTACCGTTGAGCAGCAGTGCCTTCGAGCTGAGGATGCTGCTGCGCAGTGCCAGATTATGCATGTCCTGATGCCCGAACGGGAATCCGAAGCTGATCAATCCGGTACCCAGCGGGAGGTTGTCGGCATGACCGATCAGATGATCGGGGGTTGCGATGACATAGGACCTCTTGAGCTTGAGCACTGCGCTGTTATGAACCGTATCGACACTGACGAGTTCGACCTCGGAGGCTCCGACCTCTTCCATGCTCAGCGGTGAGAATGATTCGGGATCGTTGGGTCGTGCGACCATGAGGTGCTGATGATCACCTTCGATCAGATGGGCTGCAGTGAGCAGATAGCCGCTCTCATGGACCAGGAATGCGGTCCCGAGGAATACTACCGTATCCTGCTGTTTTCTGACCAGCAGGAAACAGGCGCCGGTGAATTTCTGTCCTGGGTTCTTATACATCGGTCTTGTCCTTCTTCTTTCGTTTTTTCTCGAATACCACAGGAGGTATCGTCGCAGATTCGATCTGGAACTTCTGTTGTCTCGACTTCTTACCGGTCTTCAGCGAGAAGGTCTGTATACCGGTATACTCATTGAGCCCTTTCTTGAGACTGAAGCAGAGTATGATCAGAACGATGGCAAAGGGCAGCCCGGTCGCCACTACTGCCGACTGCAGGGCGGCAAGCCCCCCGCTGAGCAGCAGTGCTGCTGCGACCACACCCTCGAGGATCGCCCAGAAGAGCCGCTGCGGGATCGGAGGGTCAGGATTCCCCCCTGCAGTGATGATGTCGATGACCATGGACCCTGAGTCAGAAGAGGTCACGAAGAAACTCACGACCACCAGGACAGCCAGGATGGAGGTGATTGAGCTCAGCGGGAAGTGCTCGAGCAGCAGGAAGAGGGACAGAGGGATGTTCTGTGTGACCTGCTCTCCGAGACCTCCGCCGCCGAAGATCTCGATATACAGTGCTGAGTTGCCGAAGACCGTAAGCCAGAGGAAGGTGACCAGAGAAGGGACACAGAGGACACCCATGAGGAACTCCCTGATCGTACGTCCACGGGAGACCCGTGCGATGAACATGCCGACGAAGGGGGACCAGGCGATCCACCAGGCCCAGTAGAAGACTGTCCAGGAGTTCTGCCAGTTGGTAGCTTCGAAGGTCTCATTCCAGGTTGAGACCTGCAGGAACGACTGCAGATACGACCCGATATTCTCCAGGAATCCATTGAGGATGAACAGCGTAGGTCCGAAGAGGAAGACGAATGCCAGCAGCAGCATGGCAAGATAGATGTTCAGCTCTGAGAGTTTGCGGATACCGGCATCGAGTCCCTTCACCACCGAGATGGTGGCAATGGAGGTGATCCCTGCGATGAGCAGCATCTGTATCCCGATGTTCTGCTCGATACCGAAGACATGACTCAAGCCGGCATTGATCTGCTGCACCCCGAATCCCAGAGAGGTAGCGACACCGAAGAGGGTCGCCACGGTTGCCAGGATGTCGATGACATTCCCCCAGGCCCCGTGGATCTTCTCTCCCAGCAGCGGGTAGAAGATGGAACGTATCGACAGCGGCTGACCTTTGTTGAAGCTGAAGAAGGCAAGAGCCAGTGCGACCAGTGAATAGACTGCCCAGGGGTGGAGACCCCAGTGCAGGAACGTATAGGCCATCGCCTGACGGGCAGCCTCAGCACTGCTGGCAGTATCAAGCGGCGGGGTGATATAATGGAACATGGGTTCTGCCACCCCGTAGAAGAGCAGACCGATCCCCATACCGGCAGAGAAGAGCATGGCGAACCAGCTCTTGGTGCTGAAATCGGGGAGGGCATCATCCCCTCCGAGGCGGATGTCGCCGTAGCGGCTGAACATGATATAGACCACGAACAGCAGGATGATGTTCATCGCGAGAGTGAAGAACCACCCGGCGTTGGAGGTGATGCTCATGAGCAGGGGAGAGAAGACATCGCCGATGATCTCATTGAAGATCGCCGTGATCAGGACGAACCCGATGATGAGGACTGCAGAGGTGATGAACACGACCGGGTGGATATCCAGTTTGAGTTTATTTGATTTGATAACAGACTCCTTATGGTGGGGATTGTCGCATGAAGGGGGATGCACAGTCTCTTGAGACGTGCCGGTCACCCCTGCAGGTGCTATGATTCAGACCTGTCAGCGTGGTGTCAGATCCTGCGCCTGAACATGGGATGCCGGAACAACGCAGGGCAGCTGCCAGAAGGATCGGCAGGTACCGGTCGCTGGTATCCACAGGGGCTGCGAACCATATCAGCCCGCACATCATGGGCAAAATCATACGGATTGTCAACAATGGTTCGCCCCCGCAGTACCCAGTTTCTCTGGAGCATGTACTGCTGGTGATCGATCAATGCAGGGGAGAGCTGCTGATCTTGAAGAGTCGATACCCTGTCGTGTTGGTATCGTATCCCTGTAGCAGTAAAGCGAATTGACTCAAGGTCAACTCTTGTGTGAAGTAAAAAGCCTGGACCCTGCAATCATAGCACGGTATGATGGTTGGTTCTTGTGATGATATGAGTGTTGCAGAATGTTGCAAATCCTTATCTAGCATGAATCTTTTTCTAAACCATAAGATTTTTCTTGACTTACCTACAGTGTGTCTCTAGAATAAACTGAGTTGACTAAAAGGTGATTTGTGTTTTTACAAACAACAAAAGGAGCGTGTATGGAATTTTTCGATGCCTTTTTCAGTGGATTGAATTGGTTGATCGGTCAGTTGTGGGGACTCCCGATGATGATCCTGCTTATTGGTACCGGTCTCTATCTTACGATCATTACCAAATTCTTTCAGTTCAGAAAACTGGGATATATTCTCAAGAATACCTTCGGGAAGATCTTCGAGAAGGAGAACAAGACCCTCGCCGGGGTGATGACCCCATTCCAGGCGGTCAGTACAGCCCTTGCAGGGACCGTCGGTACTGCCAATATCGCCGGAGTCGCTGCAGCGATCGCGATCGGTGGTCCTGGAGCTCTGTTCTGGATGTGGATGGTCGCATTGGTCGGGATGATGACCAAGATGGTTGAGATCTCCCTTGCCGTACACTTCAGAGAAGTCAGAGAAGATGGATCGGTATACGGCGGTCCGATGTTCTATCTGAGTAAGGGACTCGGGAGAGTCGGGAAACCCCTTGCTATCCTTCATGCCGTTGCAGTGCTTATCGGTGGTCTGGTAACAGCAGCACTGCTGCAACCGCATACCGCTGCAGCAGCACTGGAAGGGAGCCTTGGAATCAATCCCACCCTCTCTGCAGTAGTGTTCGCTGTCCTGACCGGGCTGGTGATCATCGGCGGGTTCAAGGCTATCGGGAAGTTCTGTGAACGGCTGGTTCCCTTCATGGCAGTCCTCTATGCCCTCGGGGCCATCATCATCATAGTCATTAACTTTGCATCGATCCCTCATGCCTTTGGGTTGATCTTCAGATATGCATTTGCCCCGGCACCTGCGATCGGAGGTTTTGCAGGAGCTTCCTTTGCCATGGCACTCCAGAAAGGTATGGCTCGGGGGATGTTCTCCAATGAGGCAGGTATGGGGTCAGCCCCAATGGTTCATGCCACAGCAAAGACAGACCACCCGATCCGACAGGGGCTGTGGGGAACCTTTGAAGTGTTCGTCGATACGATCATTCTCTGCTCACTCACCGGACTCGCTATCCTGACTACAGGGGTATGGGATTCAGGACTCAGCGGGATCAATCTTACCATACGAGCCTTTGAAGTAGGTCTTCCCGGAAATGTGGCTTCCTTCCTGGTCATGACCGGTATCGTCCTCTTTGCGTTCTCTACGCAGGTCGGCTGGTATGTGAACTACCAGACAGCAGTACACTATCTGTTCGGTGATAAGGGCGTCAAATACCTCAAATGGATCTATCTGCTACCCGGAGTCATCTTTGCAGGGCAGGGGGCGAATGCCGTCTGGCTCTTCGGAGACCTTGCCTGTGGTATCATGGGTATCCCGAACCTCATCGGTCTCATTCTGCTGAGTAAAGTCTTCATGGACCTCTATAGAGATTTTATCAAGAAAGAGGGACTTGATGGGAAGCATCTGGAAATCGTCAAAGGAGAGAACTAGCGCATATGGAGAACACGATGAAACAGATCATAGATACTGAATTACTGGCATTATGTACAGATATGGTCAGAGAATCGAGCATCTCAGGTACCGAGGGCAATGTGGTCGCAGTAGTTGAGCGATGGATGAAAGATCTTGGCTTCGATGAAGTGACCACCGACAGATATGGAAGTATTACTGGGAAGATCCAGGGGTCCGGGAACGGACCGGCTGTGATGTTGGACGGACATGTCGATACGGTGGGTATAGGGGATCCTTCCCTCTGGACACACGACCCGTTCGGGGCTGAGGTCGTTGACGGGAAGATGTATGGTAGAGGCACCTCTGACATGAAAGGAGCCCTCTCTGCCATGATCTATGCGGCTTCCCGTTTCACCGGGAACAGGCTTCCTGGAGACCTCTATGTGACCGGCACCGTCCATGAAGAGATGTTCGAAGGAGTCTCACTCGATCATATCCTAGAGAGCGTACCGGCTGACTATGTGATCATAGGAGAGGCTTCAGCACTGAACTTGAAGATCGGTCAGAGAGGGAGGGCTGAGATCTGTGTGAAGACCCATGGCAAGAGCTGCCACTCCTCGAATCCTCAGTTCGGGAAGAATGCGGTGTATCTGATGCAGAAAGCACTCTCTGATATCTCATCCCTCAAGCTGCCCTCGGATGACCATCTGGGTTCAGGCATCATGGAACTTACCGACATCATCTCAGAGCCTTACCCCGGGGCTTCCGTAGTCCCCTCTGAATGTACGGTCACCTTCGATCGAAGACTCATCGAAGGGGAGACTGCCGAACAGGTAGTCTCAGAGGTCAGAGGTGCGATCACCTCATTGACCGATGATGAGTGTGAAGTCTATATATCGGAAGGGAAGGCAATCTGTCATACCGGAGAGGAGATCACAGCACAGCGATTCTTCCCTGCTTGGTACTATACGGAAGATTCAGATTTCATACAGAAGGTCCATGCAGGGCTGCACGAAGCGGGAATACCCGCCCAGCTGCAGACCTATTCCTTCTGTACGAACGGGTCTGCCAGTGCAGGCCTGCGTGGGATACCCACTCTTGGGTTCGGCCCCTCTGCAGAGAATCAGGCACATGTCTGTGATGAATATGTGGAGGTCTCTCAACTGATTCAGGCCTCGAAAGGGTATTGTGCCATCATAACCTCTCTGATGAGCTGATCATCATGTGAGGATCTTGCTGCCAGCCGCCTGAAGGCGGCTGGCCTTGTTTTACCACCCCGGAACGAACACGCATGAAAGCCGATACTCTCTCTCTTTGATTTGCCATATATATCTTTCACATGGTAACATCCGGTATTTGCTAAAGATCATCGTATCAAGTATGATAGGGTAACGTACTAATAAAAAGAAGTGGAACTATGGCATGAAAGATATTGGAATACACATAAAAAAGATGCGTCTACAGCAGCGACGGCTCCAGCAGGAGGTCGCAGATGCCTGCGGATTCACCAAGAGTCATCTGTCGAAGATCGAGAACGGGAAGGTGGTCCCATCTCTGGGAGCCCTTGATAAGATCGCAGAAGCGCTGCATACGAAGATCAGTACGCTTCTGGGTGAAGATATGTATGAAGAGGTCGTGATCAATACCAGAGAGGAGACCGAACAGGGGTTGATGAAGACGGCAAAAGGGTACTCCATGTTCCCCTATGCCTCTGACTACGGTGAGAAGAAGATGCAGCCGTTCTACTTCAGAACGAAGAAGGGCGAGCATAAGCTTCATACGACAGCTCATGAGAGTGAAGAGTTCTTCTATATCCTCAAGGGTGAGATCATCCTGAAGGTAGGGGGGAGAGAGTATCACCTGAAAGAGGGTGACGGGATCTACTTCAATGCCAGGATAGAACACCAGACCATACCGTTGAGTGACGATGTGGAGATCCTCGACATCATGGTATAAGAACTGGCAGCAGTACCAGGAGATTCTGCCTGCAGCACGATCACCGTATATGCTGCTTTACCGATGCAGCATCCAAGTTAGTGTGTATGCAGGCTGTATGGGAACACATCTCAGCCTGATCATGACATCTCATGTGTCACAGCCTCTCTGAGGCTGCTCTTCGGATGATCCGATCGTATCACGCGCATCATAGATACTCTATGAGAAGGACCCATGCAGGGCAGAGAGCTTCACGGCTGTCTGCTCTACTGCTCCCTGGGGATGATCTCTGCCTTGAGGATCAGCTGGGTGATGGGGGTGGTCGGATCCTCGATGGACCTCACCAGCAGGTTCCCAGCCTCCAGTCCCATCCGGTAGATCGGGCCGATGGCCGTGACATCACTGATCGCCTCGGCGGTCCCGGCTGCGACACTGGCTGTGGTGATGCTCTGGGGCAGGGTGCGTGTGAGCTTCATCCCGGCCCTCAGGAGGGTGGGACTCAGGCCGATGACAGCTGTGATATCATCCATGGCGGCAACCTGCTCATAGAGCTGCTTCTCGAGCATCCCGGTCTCGAAGAACTCCTTCTCGGGTACCGGGAGGATCCGTGCCAGACTTCGGTCGATCCCGGTCATCTCATAGGCATCGTAGATCCCTTTGAGCCGGTTTCGGGTACTGGTAGCCTCTTCCCCGGTGATGATGAGCATGGAACGATGACCCGTATCAAGCAGACGGCGGGTGAGTTCCCGCATGGCCTCACGGTCATTGGTCACGATATGGCTGAGGGTTCGGTCTTCGACGAAACGATCGACCAGCACCACGGGGATCTTTCTGCGGGCGAGCTGGTCGATGATCCTCACATTGGTCTGGTAGTACTGCGTACCGATCATCGGGGAGAAGATGATCCCTGAGATCCCCGCATCGATCAGGGAGTCGATCTGCTCATCGATCTGCTGGTTTTGGGCATAGGTGTTGCAGTAGATGGGGTGGTACCCCTTATCCCAGAGAGCATCATGAATACCCTGGAGCAGATACGAGGCGAAGGCTGGGGTATGGTTATCGACTGCCACCCCGATGGTCCTCGTCTTCACCACCTCCGGGACTGCAGGTGCCTGCTGCTCGGCGACGAAGGTCCCCTGCCTGCCTTCGTGGTACTCGAGCACCCCGTCAGCGATCAGTTTGGTCAGGGCGCGCTTGACCGTGAGACGGCTCACAGTATGCACGACAGCCAGCTGCCGTTCGGAGTAGATCTTGTCTCCCGGCTGCCAGAAGCCCTCTGTGATGCGGGCTGTCACTGCGTGATAGATCTGCAGGTACTTGGGGTCTTCCATGATGATTCCTCTTCTTGGTGCTACCATTTTGTAAAACTATACCATTTTTCTGGTGATATGGCAAACAGATTACCAGATTTTCACCTCTATATGACGAATGGTGAACCAAAACAGTAATATGGTACAGTATTTTTCTTGACAACTGCCATATCTGGTATAATATGGTAGTACCAAGAAAGATATTGGTAACACCAGAAAAAGGAGTACGGAATGAAGCAACGAATCAGAACCAGTGTGCTGATCATCTGTGTGCTGCTCGCAGCTATCCCGCTGTTTGCAGGAGGATCACAGGAGAAGAGTGAGAAGACCACCCTTACCTATATGGAGACGATGACCAGTCCGGGAAGGACAGCCACCATACAGGGCATCATCGATGCGTATGAGGCGCTGAACCCCGAGATAGAGATCAACCTCATCTCCCCGCCCTATGAACAGGCCGATAACAAGCTCACCCTGATGCTCAACAGCAATCAGGACCTTGACATCATAGAGGTACGTGACCATACCCTCAAACAGTTCGTGAACAATGGGAAGCTCGAAGACCTCACCGACTACATCGCCTCCTGGGATGAAGGCGATGACCTGCTTCCGCTGACCGTCACGGCAGCGAAGACCGTCGATGACACCCCCTACCTGATCCCGCAGTTCTTCTTCGTGAAGGCCCTGTTCGTCAGGACCGACATCCTGGCCCAGTACGGCTTCACCGAGATGCCGACTACCATGGAAGAGATGTATGAGATGGCCATCGCGGTCACTGAGAAAGCACCGAACCAGTACGGCTTCGGTTTCAGAGGAAAGGGTAGTGCCTTCAAGGTATCAGACCCCATGATCCTCTCGGATGTCGCTACCATCGATCTGGAGAATGTCTACAGGACCACCGATGGTACCTTCAGTATGAGCACCCCTGAAGCGAAGGCAGCACTTGATGCCTATGTGGATCTCTACAACCGGGCAGTACCTGCTGATGGTGTGAACTGGGGCTTCAACGAGCAGGTCAATGCCTTCATCTCCGGGACCACTCCCTTCCTCATCCAGGACCCCGATACCGTGGCACTGGTGAATGAACAGCTCGGTGAAGAGAACTACACCGTGATCCCTCTGCCGGTAGGCAAGAGCGGGAAGTCCTTCCTGGATTACGGCTTTGCAGGACTCTCGATCCCCTCCTACTCGAAGAACAAGGATGCGGCATGGGATTTCATCTCCTTCATCGCCAATGCAGAGAACAATGCAGATTTCTGCAGGACCTACGGACCTCTGCCTATCCATGCCTCTACCTATGCCAATGATGACTACTTCAGTTCAGGCGTCTACAAATCCTGGGAACAGGAGATGTCCGACCCCGATACCTACAAGTTCGTGAAGTACCCGCTTGATTCACCCAAGTACCCCGGTTGGGCTCAGGTGCAGGAACAGTACATGCAGTCACTGCTCCTCGGTGATATCACCTCTGAAGAAGCTATCGCAGCCTGGGAGTCCTACTGGGAGTAGAGCCCATACGAGCACACGAACAGGTGGATCTTCTGATCCACCCATTCGTGTGTCCTGTCGGTCTGCTGCCCACCAGAAGAGTGAATGGATGTATACTGACAGCATCACATGAGGATGGGCAGCTCTCTGGAGAGATCCTGTGAGTCCGGCTGCTCATCCGATCCGGTCAATAACGCAGCCAAGGTGTAGGTGATATGGAAGATAAGACGTATCGATGGTTTCTCGTACCGGCGCTGATCCTGCTGGTACTGTGTATCTATGTCCCGGTCCTGCGGGGACTGGTCATGGCCTTTCAGAACTACAACATGTTCGATCTGACGAACATCCACTTCATAGGGCTGGAGAACTTCTCTGCAGTCATACGTGATGTCCATATCAGCTTCGGGCAGATCCTCGCCAATACCCTCGTCTGGGTCACTGCCTCGCTGCTGTTCCAGTTCGTGCTGGGGTTCATCCTGGCACTGGCGATGAAAGAGCCGTTTCGTGGGAGGGGGATCTATTCCGGTTTCGTCTTCTATGCCTGGGCTCTCTCTGGTTTTGCCATCGGACTGACCTGGGCATGGCTGTTCAACGGACAGTTCGGTCTGATCAATGATCTGCTGGTACGCATCGGTCTGCTCGAGAGTCCGATCGGCTTCCTCTCCTCGAAGAGCCTTGCCATGATCGCCGTCCTGATCCCCAACATCTGGTACGGGGTGCCGTTCTTCGGCATCATGCTCCTGGCAGCGCTGCAGTCGGTCCCTGCCGAACTCTATGAGGCGGCCACCATCGATGGGGCCGGACGTGTCCGGCAGCTCTTCTCGGTCACCATCCCCTATGTACGGCCGACGATCATCAGTACCGTACTGCTGAGGACCATGTGGATCATCAACTTCCCGGACATCATCTATGCCATGACCAGCGGCGGTCCGGTGAACCGGACCAACATCCTGGCGACCCAGATGATCAATAAGATCTTCAAAGAGTATGACTACGGTCAGGGGGCAGCGATCGGTGTGATCATCATGGTCCTGCTCTTCGTCTACGCCATCTTCTATCTGCGAGTGACCGGAAGACAGGAGGAGGAGTTTTGAGAAAGCACCATATACACCCGGTTCGGGTCATCCTGCTGATCCTGTTCTTCGTATCAGCGATCATGCCGCTCTATTGGATCCTGCTCACGAGCTTCAAGGGGCCAAAAGAGATCTATACCTTCCCCCTGCAGTATGTTCCCAGGACCTTCACCCTCGAGAGCTATCGGAAGCTTTTCTCGTTCACCTCCTTCGGGCGGTACTTCATCAACTCCCTCGTGCTGGCCTTCAGTGCCTCCCTGGGAGCGATGGTGGTCTCGGTGGCAGCCGGGTTCTCCCTCTCCCGCTATAATCGAAAGCGGGAGAAGCACGGGATCCTCCTTGCCCTCTATTTCACCCAGACCATACCGACGTTCATCCTCATGGTCCCCCTGTTCACCTTCTTCTCGAAGATCGGACTGGTAGACCGTCTGTGGTCACTCGGTACGGTCTACATCGCCACGGTAGTAGCGTTCTCCACCATCATGTCCAAGAGCTTCTTCGACCGGATCCCGGTGAGTCTGGAGGAGGCGGCGAAGATCGACGGTTGCAGCCTGGGACAGTCCCTGATCAGGGTCATCCTGCCGGTGACCCTGCCGGGGATGGCTGCACTGTTCAGTTTCGCCTTCATCAACATCTGGAACGAGCTGTTCCTCGCCGTCATGCTGCTGCTCTCCAATGAGAACATGACCGTCCCGGTCGCTCTGAACTCCTTCATCTCGAAGGCGGGGATCAGCTGGGATGTCATGAGTGCGGGGATCGTCATGGCATTGCTGCCGACGATGGTGGTGTTCGGTGTCGGACAGAAATATATCGTAGCAGGACTCACAGAAGGGGGAGTGAAAGGATGAACATCGATGATCAGAGCCCAGGAGCAGTACCGGAGGTGCTGCAGCCTGAAGGGACTGCAGCATCTGCGGTCTATGACACCACGGAGATCCTGCACCATCTGGGCGAGCGGGATCTGCCCTATGGGGCGGTGAGCCCTCCGATCTTTCAGACCTCCATCTTCTGCTACGACAGTTACGAGGCGTTCCAGCGTGCCCTCGAGGATGAGACGGTCAGTTATCTCTACAGCAGGGGGAACAACCCGACGGTGAACCTCCTTGAGCAGAAGCTGGCTGCCCTTGAGCATGCACAGAAGGCGAAGCTGGTATCATCGGGGGTCGCTGCTGCATCCCTCGCGCTCATGGGGCAGGTGAGATCCGGTGATCACATCATAGCCGTGGAAGACTGCTATACCTGGACGAAGTACCTCACGAGCGAGTATCTGCAGCGCTTCGGGGTGAGCTGTACCTTCGTGGACGGCAGAGACACGCAGGACTTCGCAGATGCCCTGCAGCCGAACACCCGGGTGATCTTTCTCGAGAGTCCGGCGACCTTCACCTTCAAGCTGCAGAACCTGCAGGAGGTGGCAGCTCTTGCCAAGCGACACGGGATCAAGACGATCATCGACAACACCTGGGCGACCCCGCTCTACCAGAACCCCATCGATCTGGGGATCGATATCGTGATCCACTCCGCCTCCAAGTATCTCGGTGGTAACTCGGACATCGTGGGAGGAGTGATCATGGGGTCCCGGGAGGACCTCGATCACATCTTCACGCAGGAGTTCCTCTCCATGGGCCCGGCCCCCGATCCCATGCAGGCATGGCTGATCATGCGGAACATCCGCTCCCTGCACGTGCGCATGCCCGTACACTACCAGAATGCCCTGGCGCTCACCCGTTTTCTCGAATCCCATGAGAAGGTCGAGAGTGTCCTCTATCCGTTCCTTCCGGGATTCGACCAGTACGAGCTGGCCTGCAGGCAGATGAGCGGGGGATCTGGACTCTTCTCCTTCAGGCTCAAGAGCAGGGATGTAGCCGATGTGAGACGGTTCACCAACCGGCTTCGGTTCTTCAAGCGGGCGGTGAGCTGGGGAGGCTATGAGTCGCTGATCTTCCCTGCCGCGGTGAAGTACCGCGATGATCAGCAGATCCCTGATGACCGCGTATCGCTGATACGCTGTCATGCAGGGATCGAACACAGTGACCTGCTGATCGAAGATCTGAGACAGGCATTGAGGTAGCAGCAGGTACCAGGTATAAAACTGAATCGAGAAGGGTGATCATGATCTATCAGAAGGCAATGAAACGCATAGCACAGTATCTCACATTCCTCGATACCAAGCGGTATGTCGTGATCGGGGAGCCATCGGGCCCTGCTGCCGATCCTATCGCCTGCAGGGAGCAGGAGCTCAGCGGTGCTCTGCTGCTGGGACCCTGGCAGGCTCACGTGCAGGAAGGCAGCGATCACCGCATGCCCGATGAGGATGCTGTGTGGACCCCCGCACCGATCCCCTACCGGTACGGCAGTGATGATCAGAGCTGGTGGTTCCGTACCACCTTGCGGGTGACTTCACCGGTCCCTCCCGGGTACGGGAGTACCCCTGAGCTCTTCCTGGAACTCGATACGGAGACCGATACGCTCATCTACCTCAATGGGCAGGCGGTCGGGGCGGTCAACCCCTTCCACCGCATGTTCCGCATCACCGAATACCTCTCAGGCGAGAGTGAGGTACTCGAGATCATGCTCGAGCTGTGGTCGGGACACCAGTTTCCCGGGTACAGTCCCTTCGATGGTCCCCGGGTTCTGACGACGGTGGCACTGCGCAAGAACTCCTATCCTCTCTGCCTCTCCACCGCCCGGGTCCTGATCAAGGTCCCCGAGCTCTATGATCTCTACTATGACCTCAATCTGCTCTACCAGCTGTGCAGTACCCTCGATGAGCACTCCCTGCTCTATGAACGGATCGCCTCGGTGGTACACCGACAGCTCATGGGGATCAGCATGACCGCCCCTCTCGAGACCCTCAGAAGACAGGCGCGCCAGGTGCGGGGTCCCATTCAGGAGCTGCTCAGTCTGCGTAACGGTACCCTTGCCCCGCAGATCTATTCGATCGGTAATGCCCATCTCGATCATGCCTGGCTGTGGCCGATCGTGGAGACCGGGAGGAAGGCTGCCCGGACCTGTGCGAACATGGCAGGGTATACCGAGGAGTTCCCCGAGTTCCGGTTCCTCTTCTCCCAGCCAGCACAGATGGTCAAGCTCAAGGAGTCCTATCCTGCGATCTTCGAGCGGGTCCATGCCGCGTTCAGACGCGGGCAGTGGGAACCGAACGGCTGTTCCTGGATCGAACCCGATTGCACCCTCATCAGCGGGGAGTCCCTGATCAGGCAGTTCTCCTATGGGAGGGCTGCGGTCAGGGAGCTCTTCGATGGATACACCGGGGATGTCTTCTGGGTCCCCGATACCTTCGGTTTCCCGGCATCGGTCCCGCAGATCCTCAAGGGCTGCGGTATCAAGTACTTCGTGACCAGCAAACTCAGCTGGAATGATACCAACCGGTTCCCCTATGATATCTTCAGGTGGGAGGGGATCGATGGTACGGGTATCGCAGCCCATATGATCACCACCGCCTATGAGGGTACCAATACCCCTGCAGAGGTACTCGATGCCTGGGATCACGTACAGCACAAGGATGTGCAGCACGCCCTGGTGCGGTCGATCGGTGAGGGGGACGGCGGCGGCGGGACCATGAGAAGTGACCTTGAGCTGATGCGCAGGATGGGAGACCTGCAGGGGCTGCCCAGGAACCGGTGGGAGTCGCTCTCCACAGCGCTCGATCACGTCTTCGCTATCTCTCCTGCTGTGCTGCCGGTCTACCACGGGGAGCTCTATCTGGAGCTCCATCGCGGGACTCTGACCTCTCAGGCTGAGATCAAGCGGTATAACCGGCGACTGGAGTCTGCCCTGCACCGGATGGAATTCCTGGAGGCGATGCTCGCCCTCAGAGGGGTCTCCTCCGGGGTGGTCGCCGAAGGGACCCTCGGATCCCTGCTGGAGTCGATCGCGGCCCTCAGAGACCGGGCCTGGAAGATCGTGCTGACCAATCAGTTCCATGATATCCTGCCTGGCTCTTCGGTGCGGTCTGTCAACGAGGAGGCGATCGAAAGCTATCACAGGGCAGAAGCTGCGCTGCAGCAGGCCTGGGAGCTTGCGGAAGCGGCAGCAGGTGCTGATGATCAGTCTGCGGTTTGCTACTGGAACAGCAGGTCTCTGTCTGTCAGCTCTCTGGTGCCCTCAGAAGAGGGGACCGCCGGTGCCCAGCTGTTCCATGCTCCTGATCAGCAGCCCTGCCCGGTGACTCTTGCCACCTCAGGGCCCCTTGCATGCACTGCCTCCGATGGCACTGATCCTGCTCCTTCGGGCGGATTCATCCTTACCGGTGATACGATCACCGGCAGGTGGCATACGGTCACCTTCGACGGGACAGGTGCGATCAGCTCCTGCATCCTGCGGGCATCGGGGATCGAGCTGGTCTGTCCGGGACGGGCCCTGAACACCCTCACGCTGAGTGATGATGTTCCCTGTAACTGGGATGCCTGGGATATCGAAGAGGACTATGAGCTGGGGAGTGTCAGTCATCCGGTGCTGACCTCCCGGGAGATCCTCTCCGAGGGAGATCTGTTCATCCAGATCAGGCAGACCTTCGAGGTGGGTATCCGCAGTCACCTGCAGCAGGATGTGATGCTCTACGCCCATACGCCCCGTATCGATTTCATCACGAGGGTAGACTGGCAGGAGGATCACACGATCCTGCGTGTCCAGTTCCCCACGGTGATCAAGAGCGACTCAGGCCTCTTCGATATCCCCTTCGGCTACATCAGGCGCAATGCCCATGAGAATGACCGCCTGGACCGGGCCCGCTTCGAGGTGAGTGCCCACCAGTGGGCTGCGGTGGAAGATGCACAGCTCACTGCAGCGCTGCTGTCGAACAGCAGCTATGGCTATCGTATCAAGGACGGGACCCTCTCTCTGTCCCTCCTGCGTGCCCCCACAGCACCCGACCCCATCGCTGACCGGGGTCTCCATACCTTCACCTACAGCTTCTATCCCCGAGAGCGGGGCATCGCCGGTGTCATGCAGGAAGCCCTTGCAGTGAACGAACCCCTTGCCCCCCTGAAGGGACCCCTCGCACCTCTGTTCGCCTCTCCTGTCCTCCGTATCCTGAACAGTTCCTGTGAGACTGGCGAAGTCAGTGTGGTCCTTGAGGGATGCAAGCGTGCAGATGCAGAGCAGGGATCTGCTCAGGGTGCAGCACGACCGATCGTGCTGCGCTTGAGAGAGACCCTGGGAGTCTCAGCCCGCTGTACGATCGTGCTGGCTGCGGAACTGAGGGGCAGGGACGTCTATGAGACCACTCTGCTCGAAGATCCAGAGGGACAGCTGGTGCAGGGCGCGGAAGGAGAGAGAGGAGCAGGTGATGCATGCGAGCAGCTGGTCATGACCTTCAGGCCCTTCGAGGTGAAGACACTGCTGATCACCTGAAAAGCGGTACGGGATTGAGATCCTCTGAAGCAGGAGCGTGACTGCTTCAGGGGATCTCAGCATCCCCACAAGCGGTTCCCATGGGGATCACCTGACTTCCACGTTGAAGTTACCGTACTCTTCGATCGCCAGATCGAGGTCGTTACGGCCGATGGAACCGGTGACCGTGGTGATCACCGGTTCCAGCAAGCTATAGATATCTTGGTAGAATTCTGTGATCGATTCATCTGCAACGAGCTGTGCTCCCACCTGGGCGATCGTTGCCGGTCCTGAGAACGAAGCGGTGTTGACCGAGAATTCCAGTGATTCGACCTGGATCGTACCGTGATTCAGGGAGAGATAGACTTCCATACTTCGTACCGGCAGTTCTATGGCGGTCTGTGAGAGGTTCATGACCAGCTGTGAAGAGGAGAGCGTATCGACGGTCTGCTCCTTCAGGATGAACGTCGCGTCCCTGATCGTAAGACCCAGCATGCCCTTCGTATGGAAGAGGGGATTGAAGTCCCCCAGGACGACAGACTGCGGGATCTCCCCGGAGAGTTCCACCTGCAGCTCTCTGATCGTATAGTCAACGCTCTTCACTGCAGATGATGATGTGATGTTACTGCAGCTGATCGAGACCGCATCCAGGATACTGGAGCATAGCCCCAGCTGTGTCGTACAGATATCCCCTTCGAGCACTACCTGCACTGCATCTGCGCGGGTGTCGGTATGGGTGATCGCATTCTGGATGGTGAGGTCCTCGATGCTCACCTCACAGCGTTCGATGGTGCCTTCCTGCAGGGTGATCACCGGGGAGGAGAACTCGCCTGTGAGGGTCATATCCATCTGTCCGAAGGAGACCTGCATGGCATCCGTGCTGCGAAGAGCGATCCGTCTGGCAGCTATGGTCATCTCAGTGAGACTGTTCTGACCGAGATCGAGCAGCATTGGTGCCAGCTCTGCAGCCCGGTAGTCGACAACGATCTCATCACTTTGAAGGATCACACCGGGAGGCATCTCCTCTATGAGACTCTTCTCTTCAGCGACCTCTGCAGGTTCGCTCTCAAGGATTTTCTCTGCTGCCTCGGGCTCCGGTCCAGAGATCTCCTCCGGTGCTGAGCTGCGCACCGCTTCAGGTTCGTTTCCGACTGGGGCGCTTCGCTTCTGAGGCGATTCTGGTTCTTGTTGGGGTCCCGGTTCAGGTTCCCCATAGGTCACATCGGTGAAGGTGAATCTGCCCTGAGCCAGATCTGCGTTCACTGAAGTGCAGACGATCCTGTCTCCGGGTGTGGCAGATGCGAGGTTGTCGATCACCTGCTGTTCGACGGTGTCATTGGCATGAGCCACCAGGATGATCGCCCCGACACTCCCGAGGGTCAACAGAAGTACACGTGATAGTAAGGCTGCTGCTTCAACACGGTTCTTATGCATCATGTATTTACTTTTTAATAATCTATCATATGGGTGAACACTATCTACTATGTTAATACTATACATGATCGTGAGGATAAAGCAATGTAATACAAGGCAAATAACACAAAAAACAACCAATATTTCGTTGAGTCTGTGCTGTGTGAAAGGTTGTACGACTCCTATGACGCAGAAGTGTGAACTGCTTGGTAGAGGCCTCTTCGGTGGTGTATGTCTGCAGCAGCTATCACCGTAGATCCAACACCGATGAGACGGATCCGTTGTCTGCAGGGGGTAAGGGATCTATCTTTGGCTGCAGGGGTATCTCAGGCTATGGTAACAGGAACCAGGGTGCTGTTGTGATGTGATGCAAGCCTGTTTCTCATTTAATATATGAAATAAAATTCTAGAATAGAAATGCTTGATACTTGACTCTAGAATAACAATGCTGTTAATATGACATCGAATACGAACCTATCATACCATGTGGAGGACCATATATGGACATGCAGCAGTTTAGTGAGATCGCCCGATTATCTGACGAGTTGAAGGCGCTGTTGACACAGGCCCCATCAGTGAGACTGGCGACACGGATCGAGGAGCTTGAGGATCTGGCCTGCGGGGGGAGAGAGAACACCTCCTGGACTGTCTCCTACACCCTGCCGGACGGACAGCAGGTGGATGAGGTCGAGGTGGTGAAGGTGAAGAACGGTATCAGCGCCAACTACATCGAACCCTATATGCGCAGCCGTGATCCGGACTGCATGCTCATCGCCGATGAGAACGCCACGGACAAGACCCGGTTCAGAGACCGGTTCCATACCCCCTTCACCGAATTGCGTAATGAGACCATGCAGTGGCTCTCAGAGACCGACCTTGCCATATTCGCCTTCGAGATGGGGCAGGGTGGTCTGGGAGGAGATGCTCTGGCTATCTGTCCGGCGAACGCTGGCTTCTTCGCCTTCGGTCTCGGACTGCTGCAGGGTATCGTGGATGTACAGCAGTTGGACAGACCCTTCAGACCATCGACCATCATCTACGTGGCACCCCCCTTCCGGCATACCCACTTCGAGGGGAAGCAGGTCGTAGTGCACAACAGGGGAGCTGCCCATGAGATCTTCTCCTATAACCTCTATCCGGGACCAAGTGCGAAGAAAGGGGTCTACGGTGCACTGATCGAGCTGGGAGAACAGTCCGGCTGGGTCACTGCCCACTGTTCTGCGGTGGAGGTGATCACCCCCTACGACAACCTGATCGGTTTCATGCATGAAGGTGCGAGCGGCGGCGGGAAGAGTGAGATGCTGCAGCAGCCTCACCGAGAGTCTGACGGCAGACTGCTGCTGGGACACAACCTGGTGACGAAGGAGAAACGGTATCTGGAGATCCCAAGGACCTGTGAGCTCCACCCGGTCTGTGATGATATGGGACTGTGCCACCCGGATCTGCAGGATGGGAACGGGAAGCTGTCACTGGTGGATGCTGAGAGTGCCTGGTTCGTCAGGGTCGACCATATCAGGAAGTATGGTACCGACCCGGAACTCGAGCGTCTTACGCTGGATCCGACCCATCCTCAGCTGTTCCTGAACATCGATGCGGTCGTGGGCAGCACAGCCCTCATCTGGGATCATATCGAAGACAAGCCCGGACAGCCCTGCCCCAATCCCCGGGTGGTCATCCCGAGGGATATGGTACCTGAGGTGACTCAGGGAAAGACTGCTATCGATATCCGGTCGTTCGGTGTCCGTACACCCCCGTGTACCGCAGAAGATCCCACCTACGGGATCATCGGACTGATGCATGTCCTTCCACCTGCTCTTGCCTGGCTCTGGAGGATGGTGGCACCACGCGGGTATGCGAACCCGAGCATCGTAGACAATGCCGGTATGAGCAGTGAAGGGGTCGGCAGTTACTGGCCGTTCTCTACCGGGAAACGGGTAGCTCAGGCCAATCTGCTTCTGAAGCAGTTCCAGGATGCTCCCCAGACCAGGTATGTATTGACTCCCAATCAGCACGTGGGCGCCTGGGAGACTGGGTTCATGCCCCAGTGGCTGGTCAGGGACTACCTTGCCCGTCGCGGTCACTCGCGTTTCCGACCTGAGCAGATCACCCCGTCGCGCTGTTCCCTGCTGGGCTACTCCCTCCAGAACATGCGGATCGAGGGAACCACGATCCCCCAGTGGTTCCTCCAGGTCGACAAGCAACCGGAGGTGGGTGTGGCAGCCTATGATGAGGGGACTCGGATCCTCACTGAGTTCTTCCATCAGCAGCTGAAGAAGTACCTGGAACCCGGGTTGGATGCGACAGGAAGGAAGATCATCGAGTGCTGTCTCTCAGGCGGGACCGTGGAGGACTACAAGACCTTCATGCCTGAGGCAGACCTGTAAGTACTGATAGTGGAAGTGGTGATACAGGCAGAGGCCATGAGGCCTCTGCCTGCTGTCACTGGATCCGGTCCACCTGAGAGGCGCAGTGATCTGCACACTCCTCTTCACAGAAGAGCGGAGTGGAGCTGGAACTGTCTGTCCTGCCTGAGCAGATCGGTTGACTTTATCCCATATCCTTGTACAGTAGGAGCATGAACCAGAGGGAGTGATGTATGAGTAGTGCGAACCATCGATGGACATTCTTTACCAATCATTCTCATGTCCTGTTCTATATCAATTTTCATCCGGAACTGCCGATGAGGGATATCGCGGGGAAGGTGGGTATCACCGAGCGGGCGGTACATACCATCATCAAAGATCTTGAGGAGGTCGGTGTCATCACCGTCACGAAGATCGGCAGGAACAACAGCTATGAGGTGAACCGTGATATACCGCTCAGGCATCAGATCGAATCTCACAGGACCATCGCAGATCTGCTCGAGATCATTGGTGCACCCGATGATGAGGTGATCACCGGGGAGCAGGAGACAGAGGACTGAACGACAGGGATCTGTACCGGTCCCGAAGACCCTGCATGCCGTGGTCGGCAGTGCCGATCGATCTCCTGAAGGAAGTCCCATCCCTGCAGCATGTCGTGAGGCGATACACATCCTGAGGTGAGTGGATGAGATCGTGCCCGATGTACGTTCTCTGGTACCTGTCATGATTGATAGGACAGTGATGTCCCGGGGTGGGATCACTCTGCATTGAAAGAATACGATCTTGTTCTGATCCAACCGTCATAGTCTGCACATAGTGTATACTATGTGAAGCTCTCTGCGACTTTCCAATAGAGCATGTACTGCCAGCTTCTTGCGTCTCATCCAGTCAGGTGAGCCTGATGGTGATGTCACAGCTTTTTTTGTTCAAGCAGGATCTCGGAGATGCCGGCTAAGAAGCTCGCTGCCTTTGAGTCCTTATACCGATGCATACCTCTGATTTCTCTCCAGTACGTTCTGTGTGATACGTGTTCTCTATCGTAGGATCCTTACTGCAGAATAGTATGCACTTTCGCAGCCAGTTCTTGTAGAGAGAACGGTTTTTGAATGAACTGGATCCCTTTATCCAGGACTCCCTGATGGGCTATGACATTTTCTGTGTAGCCCGACATGAACAGGGTTTCCAGCCCTGGACAGGTCTGCTGCAGGTGTGCCGACAGATCCCGGCCATTCATATCCGGCATGACCACATCAGTCAGCAGCAATGCGATCTCTTCCCGATGAGTCTCGGCTAACATGATCGCCTTCCCAGGGCTTTCTGCAGCAAGTACCTGATAGCCAAGGCGTTCGAGGACTGTCTGGGTCATGTCCCGTATGACTTTTTCATCTTCAACGAGCAGGATGAGCTGTCCCTGCCCCTTATGCATTCTCTCACTCGTGGCAGGCTTGCGTTCGATAGGCTCTTCTGCATATGTGGGGAGATAGATCTTGATCGTGGTCCCTTTCCCCAGTTCACTGTATACGTTGACAAATCCATTGTTCTGTTTGACTATCCCATATACCGTTGACATGCCCAACCCCGTACCGTTGTCTCCTTTTCGTGAGAAGAACGGTTCAAAGATCTTTTCCACGGTATCGCGGTCCATACCGCAGCCGTTATCGCTGACAGCCAGCTGAACGAACTCTCCCGGGGTGACCCCGATATGATTGCGGCAATACTCCTCATCATATGCAACGATAGCTGTCTCAATGGTTATGTTTCCGATCGAATCTATTGCATCTCGTGCATTGATGCAGAGATTCGTAAGTATCTGATCGAGTTGAGAGGGATCTATGAGGATCGTGCAGACTGAAGAACCAGGGAGCCAGGTAAGATCGATATCTTCTCCTATCAGTTTTCGTATCATGTTCAGGATCTGTTCGATCTTTTCGTTGGCATCAAGGACCTGTGGAGCTATGGTCTGCTTGCGCGAAAAAGCAAGCAGTTGCCGGGTGAGCTCTGCTGAACGGTTAGCTGCTTTCAAGATCTCTCCGACATCCCGATGTACTTGACTCGTGGTATCTACCCGTTCAAGGATCAATTCGGCATACCCGATCATGGCAGTGAGCATATTGTTGAAATCATGAGCTACACCACCTGCCAACCGACCGACAGCATCCATCTTCTGGGACTGGATGAATTGCTCCTGAAGCTTCTTGTACTCTTCTTCGGCCTGCTTCTGTTCGGTGGTATCCCTGAATTCAACCACGCGAACCTGTTTACCCTTATAGGGGATATTTCTCGCTTCAAGGCGCAGGGGGTATTCTTCCCCATTTTTGCGCAGCCCGATTGCTTCATAGGGTCTTTCATAGCCAGATTGTATGGCATTCATGACTGTCTCGCGAGTTGATTCAGCGATCAACAGCAGCCCGTCCATCCCTATCAGCTCGGAATAGCTATACCCGGTAACATCGGCGAGTCCCTGGTTGCATTCCAGGATGATGCCTTTGTCGTGGATCGTGATCCCGCCAAACGAGGCATTATGCAGAGCCTTGAAGCGGATCTCACTTTCGCGCAGTGCTTCTTCGGTCTTGATGCGTTCTGTGATATCACGCGATACTCCCTGGATCGCGACTGGGTTGTTCTGTTCATCACGTAGAAACGTAGCACGTATTGAGTCCCAGCCTATGGTCCCATCCGCATAATACCGTTCTATTTCCAACTGAAAGACCCGATTCCTGTCCGTTTTGGGATCTCCCTCTTTTGCGAATTCTTCAGTTACTGTTTGCATCAATTTCTTAAGCGATCCCGGAGGGTATGACTGCGATATGGGGAGCTGAAGATACTCTTCGGGTTTGATCCCGAACACCCTCTCGACCGATGGACTTATGTACATCGGCTTCATGTCCAGATCGGTGACCCACACGACATCGGTCACATTGTCTGCGATGCGGCGATAGGTATCATTGCTTTCACTCAGAGCCAATTCCGTTTGTTTCTGCTGGGTGATATTTGCGTTGAAACCATACCAGGTGATACTGCCATCAGGCAATCGTTCGGGAGTTGAACGGGACAGGATCCATTGAACAGGTCTCCCTGGAATGAGCACGCGAAACTCACAGGTGAAATAGTTCAGATGTTCAGCGGAGTACTCGATATCTGCAATGACCCGCTGAGCATCATCAGGATGCAGGACACGGGCTATGGCTTCAAAATCATCTGCAACGTCTTCCGGCTGGCAACCGAAAATATTATAGATGCCTTCTGAAGCTATTGGAACGAAATAGGAACCATCGGGTCTGCGGGTGAACTGATAGATGAGGTCAGGAAGATTGGCAGAGAGTTTTCTGAACTGGATATCCTTTTCACGGATCTTATCTTCTGCCCGTTGCTTCTTCAAGAACGTGTTGACTTGTTGTACGAAGGCTTCGATCAGCCGTATGGTGAATGGGTCAATACTGGTATCAGTGACGATCGTGATATTCCCCGTGATCTGCTCGTCCTGTTGAAAAGCGATGCAATACATCTTTTCGATAGAGAACATCTTTTTCACAGCAGTACCGACAGCAACCGAAAGCTTGTTATTGAACAGTCCCGGGAAATCAAATGCAAGTTCTGTTACTGTGCCGCTGGTGACCTGCTTATAATATGTTGTGGAGATATCGCCTTCCATGGTATTGATGTCAAATCCAAACAGCTTGGAAAGATTTGCTGCCTTTTTGCCAACACCTGCTATCTGCTGCATGTGCCAGCGATTCGTACTATAGTCATAGTCCACCAAGGCAACTATCAGATTGGATGAAAACACCTTGTACAGTTTCTCAACTGTGTATCGATAGATCTCCTGGATGGAATCAAGTTCGACCAGTTCGAATGCAGTCTCTGCCAGGAACGCGTTCTGCTCTGTGCTTTTGAGCAGCGCTTGTTCAGCCTGCTTTTGTTCCGTGATATCGGTATTGAAACCTTCATACGCCACAGTCTGCCCGGCTTCGTCCCGTATGACCCTGACATGCATGGACCCCCAGAATACCGACCCATCACGGCGGCGAAACTGGCACTCATGGTTGAAGACCTCACTGCGATCTTCCAGTATGCGTAGTAACTCTTCCCTCTGGACGGGCTGTGCATACATCTGAGTGGCGATATCGGTGACTGATGTTATCAGCTGTTCCTGACTCTCATACCCGAACATCTTTGCGAGTGTATCATTGGCAGAGATGTAGCGGCCCTCTGGAGAGGAGGTGAACATGCCTATCGGGGCGTCATTGAAGATATCCTGCTCATGGAATTTCTGCATACACTCTCCCTGTAGGTACAAGTCTTCAGGTACGATCGGGTTCTTGTGTCGAACGCTTACGTTCGAGGGGTAAAAAGACCGTATGATTTCGACTCTTCTCTCTTTGCGATTGTATCTCAATTCTTCACATAACACAAACTCTTTAGGCTCACAGTGAGGGTATGTGGGTACGAAGTGATAAGAAAGAGAACTGAGCCTCGGATCAGACAAGAGACCCAGATACAGTCTGGACTTACTTGAAAAAACATCATCAGAGGAGATCAGAACCATGAGGACCAGAGGCTTGGGGTGAAAGGCTGCACAGCCAAGCAGTTCATCCAATGTATTGATAATTTCTTTAATTACTACTATACTCATTTTTCGCAGTTGAAAACAGGGCTTGAAATAGCGGTGTAAAAAGGTAAAAAATACTAATAATTCGTTATCATATATAGCAATAGACCTCTATATATGGTATAGTATAGTTGAACAAAATAAAACACCAAAGA
>JAIPFY010000013.1 GCA_021736385.1 Spirochaetia bacterium
CCCTCTCCCTGGCTATATACAAGAGGCTATGTGATAATCATAGCGGCAATTTACGATGATCACCATGAATCGTGATCATGTGAGTCCTGTTGGGAGCAATTCCCCCTGTATTGGGGGCTGTACTCCGACAGACTCCTAGTGAGAGACTGCCGGCATTCTTCACCTTACCCCCCATAGAGCATGAACAGGTAGTACAGTCGATACGAGAGGCCGCGATAGGTCGCTGCCTCGTCCCGGGTCACCGGGCGAAGCAGACTCTGCATCTCAGAGAACCACTGCCAGGTATATGTGACGAAACGGGGATCAGTACTCACGATGGCAAGTTCCCGTGAGAGTACATAGGAACGCAGGTTGTAGTTGGTACTCCCGAGGCTTACCGCAGTGTCGTCTACGGCAAAGAACTTCAGATGCGTGAACGCATCATCGGGAGCATCAAGAAAATAGGCATCAGCTCCGACATCTATGAGATCGAGCAGCGTGAATTTCGCTGCTTTGAGATACTGATCAGCCGTACTGATATCTGAATAGATGATATGGACATCAACCCCGCGCTCCTCGAGCTGTTCGATCTGCCTCAATAGTCCTCTGGTGAGAAAGGCAAAGGACTGGATCATCCAGACCTCCTCCCGGGCACTGGAGAAGAGTCCCTTGATCATCGTATCCACGACCCCTGAATCGCCCCTGCCCTGATCGAACAGCCAGAGGCTGGAGTCCCCGGTATCCGGTGCGACAGCGAAATCAGCTTCATCAAGCCTGTTGACCGAGTAGGCATTCCAGGTCTCTACGAATGAGCTGATCATAGCTGTGATGATGCCTGCAGAGCTGAACTCGGTCATCGAATCGATATGACCTCTGCCTTCGGGGAAACAGTGCGAACTGTAGTTCATATTGATCCCTCCCAAAGCGATGATCTCCCCGTCGACGATCATGAACTTCCGATGGTCCCTGTCGAGGAACATCGGAAGCACGGCGAACCGTGAGCCCAGAAGGGGATTGTATTCGGTGACCGCGATCCCCGATTCCCGAAGGAACCTGTCAGCCGGAGGAGCATAGCCCTCTTTATCAGGATAGGCCTGCATGTTCGAACTGGCATCATAGAGCACATAGACCCGCACCCCCTCCTGCTGCTTCCTGTTCAGGGCATGATAGAACCCTTGAGTGAGTTCTGTGTAGTTTGCCAGGAACGCATCAACGAGGATATAGTCCTGAGCATCATCGACAAGCTCCTGAGCACGGGCAAGCCAGGAAGCACCGTCAAGACAGGTCACCGGTACGGTAGACCGGAACTGCTGGTATCCTGCATCGTCATAGTAGGCTGCGATACTCTCTGAGACCGGCAGATCATCCCTCGGGATACTGGTGCAGGATGAGAGCAGCAGCACCAGAGCAAACACAGTGAAGAGCTGTATCGGTTTCATATGATACAGTATACACGGATCATCTGATCTAATAAACACTGCATAGGTTATTATGAACTATTCTTTTTATGTGTACACAGCACATAGGATACCTGCCAGAGAAGCCCCTCCCTTCAGAGCTGCAGCACGCTGATGCGTGCACTGCCTCATGTTGTGCCCATCCCCTTTCATGCTGACCCCGGGAGTATCTTTTCTTCGTATCCCACAGCCCGTCCACTTGTCCATCTTCACATTCTGGCATAGGATATCAGCAATGGAAGATTACCAGTTCCCCAAACACATGAAACGCCTGATCAGGATACTCGAGAGCTTCACGAAACGACCGATCTATGAGATGAGTCCCGAGGAGATCGACAGGCTCAGTACGGCTTCCATCCCGAACAACTGGATCACTCGACAGCTGCTCGACAAGAAGGCTGATCATATCGTCAGAAAGACCCTTCGGATCCCGACTGCAGAGGGTCCTGTCACAGCCTATCTCTACACCAAGATGGAACATCCCAACGATAAGGACAGGCAGCTTCGTCTTGACCAGCCCCTGATCCTCTTCTTTCACGGCGGGGGTTGGGTCATCGGACACACGGTACTCAATGATTTCTACTGCAGCAGACTCGCTGAGGTGACGAACTCGGTAGTCCTCTCTGTCGATTACCGACTCGCCCCGCAGTACCGGTATCCCTGTGCAGTACATGATGCCTATGCAGCCCTCCAGTGGGCCTCCCTGCACGCACCTGCATGGGGAGCCCGTTCAGACAGCCTCTTCGTCATGGGAGGGAGTGCGGGAGGGAATCTTGCAGCTGCGATCTGCCTGAAGGCGCATCAGGAAGATGGTCCGGCTATCGCCGGTCAGATCCTGATCTATCCGGTGACAGACGGGACGATGAGCTCTGACTCCTATGTTCGCCATGCACATGCACCGCAACTGGATAAGAAGAGTATGGAGTTCTTCATCGATGCGTATAAGAGCAGAGATGAGGATGTCTATGAGCCCCTGTTCTCACCGCTGTTGGCCCCGGAGCTGACAGGGCTGCCGCCGGCACTGGTGATCACCGCGGAGTATGACCCCCTGCACGATGAGGGGATCAGGTATGGCCAGCGGCTGCAGCAGTCGGGTGTAGAGGTTGAGTTCCTTGATTGCATGAGGACCATCCACGGCTTCATCAACTATCCGAAAGCCAACGGGGTACCTGAGACCGAGCAGGCAGTCGCGACGTTCATCGAACGCCACACTCAGAAGTAAGCTACTTCCGCTTTCTCTGATGGAAGATCGGATGGAAATATCGTTCCATATCCACTTTCCCTGATATGTACTTGATCAGAAGTGAGTAGAGACCGTAGGTCACACCGATGGAGACGAGAAAAGCCAGCAGCAGGAAGATCTGCGCAGTCGTAGCAGAGGTCTCTGCAGAGAGCACAGCCCCGAGGGCTGCGATCGCCAGGAGAAAACAGACCAGCATGAGTACGATATTGAACACCGTAGCACCTATGATGAAGAGTGCAGTATTGACCTTCTTATTCATAATCTCTCCGTATGGAAGTCAGTAATGAGATGATCAGCAGGATACCGCCGACCACGATCGCAGAATCTGCGATATTGAACGTCGGCCATCGCTCCAGCCCGAAGAGCCCATAGAATCGGACATCGATGAAATCGACGACACCCAGCGGTCTGAAGATCCTGTCTATGATGTTCCCTACCCCGCCTCCGAGGATCAGGGCTATGGTCCATCGCTGGAATCGGGTGAACTCATCACTTCTGATCAGATAGATGACCAGCAGGATGATCACGATGACCGGTACGACGATGAACAGGATCTTTCGTGCCATCGCCGGCAGGGAATCTCCCATGCTGAAGGCTACGGCTTTGTTCTGTACATGGATGATGCGCAGGAAGGCTCCCTCCCCGAACACCGCTCCGATGGTATTCAAGGGGATGGACCGTACGATGAGCTCCTTGGTCAGCTGATCGATCATCGTGATCACTGCTGAGAGGATGAAGGGTATCAGCCTTGATGGTATCGGACTTCGCATCACAACCCCGTAGGAAGATCGATGAAACACGTCTCGACCCCCAGCTCCTTCTGTATATAGGCTCCCAGTGCACGGGGACCGAAGACCTCTGTCTCATAATGGCCGCCGGCCATGAAATGGATATGATGCTCCTGACAGCTGTGATAGATCTGATGCAGTGCCTCTCCGGTGATGAACAGATCCACCGACCGCTCTATGGCTTCCTCTACACAGGAGGCAGCTCCTCCTGAGACGATAGCTACCGAGGAGATCCGATCAGCACGGCCGAACGGAAGGACCGTGAGTCCTGTGGAGAAACCCAGCAGATTCTGGATCTCATGAAGCGTCAGCGGCTCAGGGAGTATTCCCTGGAATCCGATGGCTGCTCCGTGATACTGCCCGAACGGGACCCGATCTACCAGTCCGAGGGCATCGGCCAGTGCGGCGTTGTTCCCGACGACCGGATGGGCATCGAGCGGCAGATGCGCTGCATAGAGGGCTAGATCATGGGAGAGGGCAAAAGAGAGACGGTCATAATGGGGGCCTGTGATCGCCAGCGGGGTTCCCCAGAACAGACCGTGGTGAACAAGAAGCATGTCAGCCCCGACATGTACGGCACGTTCAAAAGAGGCCATGCAGGCATCGACGGCACATGCGATCTTTTTGATCTCTGGCCCCTTTCGTGAGATCTGCAGTCCATTGAGGGAACTGTCGATCTTGCGATACTCTTCGATACGGAGAAACTCATCCAGCCATGTGACAATCTCAGTTCTGTTCATAACCTGTATTATTAGACACATAGCTATATTTTGCAAGTACGTTCTCCTGACAATCACCGGTATACCGCCGAAGAACTGCTGCAGATGCTTGACAGGTAGCCATCGGCTACCTATATTTAGGACCTATGGCAGACCTTGGATTCAACATAGTGGAGATCAGCGCCGAACAGGCCTCGTTCTCTTACGATGCATCACTGATAGACTCAACGGTCCCGTCATCGTTCCATGGTGACATCATCGGACAGCCGCGTGCGGTGAAAGCCATCGAGATGGGTATCAGCATCCCGGGTAAAGGCTACAACATCTTCGTCACCGGAGAACCGGGTACCGGCAGGACCACTGCGATCAAGAAGATCATCAGGGACCAGCAGTTCCAGCCGCAGCGGCTGCATGACATAGCCTACATACACAACTTCATCAAACCCGAGGCCCCCATCGCCCTGCAGCTGAGCCCCGGAGAGGGCAGAAAGCTCGTTCTGATGATGAAGGATGTGGTCAGACACATACAAGAGTACCTGATCGAGAAGATCAATGACGGTGAGAAGCATATCGACGAGCAGCAACTGCTCGAGGCGGCTCTGCCTGCTATCGATGCGACGGCTGAGAGCTTCAGTGACCCGAAGATCACGCTCTATCTTGATCAGGTCAAGATCGATATCACCTCTTTCGCCTACCTCTTCAACGGGGTCTCTGCAGACATGATACGCAGCACCTCTTTCTTCAGCCGATATACGGTCAATCTGCTGATCGATCATGCCCAGACCACGGAGAATCCAGCTGTGTTCGAGATGCATCCGACCTTCTCGAACCTCCTCGGCTCCATCGACAGCCGATCCGATCAGAACGAGGAGAACCTGCCGTTCCTCTCCATCCATGGCGGTTCCCTGCTCGAATCATCCGGTGGATGGCTGATCATCAATGCGGAGGACCTGCTCAAAGAGGAGTCCCTGTGGGACCGCATCAAGCAGATACTGAAGACTTCACGGCTCTACCCGCAGAACCCATCCTCTTCCAGCCACTCAGGCGGTATACGCCCTGAGCCGATCGATGTCGATCTCAAGCTCATCGCACTCGGGAGTGAGGAGCTCTATGATATCCTCTTCAACGAAGATCCTGACTTCTATAAACTGTTCAAGGTCTCTGCTGAGTTCGACTTCTCCATGCCGGCTACCAGACGCAACATCGGGAACTATATCGGATTCATCAACATGATCACGGCAGAAGAACAGCTGCTGCCGGTCGACACCTCCGGTATCGCGGAGATCCTCCGTTTCGGCTCGTATCTGGTAGAACAGCGAAACGAGTTGAGTACACAGTTCTCCCTGATCGCCGATCTGCTCAGAGAAGCCACCTATCACGCGAAGAAGGCCGCTCTCCCGTCGATCAATGCCGAGATGATCCTGAAGACCCGCGAAGAACGTGACTATCTTGCGAGCCTCTCGGAATCGAAGATCGTCGAGCAGATCATCAGCGGAGAGATGCTGCTGCACCTCGAAGGCTCGAAGATCGGGATGGTCAATGCCCTTGCAGTACTGGACAGAGGCTATTACAGCTTCGGGATCCCTGCAGTGATCTCTGCGACCGTCGCCCCGGGGACCGAGGGGATCGTGAATATCGAACATGAAGCAGGACTCTCAGGGGAGATCCATGACAAGGGACTGCTGATCCTGGAGGGGTATCTGCGCAAGATGTATGCCAGGAACTTCCCCCTCTCGATCTATTCGGGGATCTGCTTCGAACAGTCCTATGCCGAAGTCGACGGTGATTCAGCATCCTCAAGCGAGCTGTATGCCCTGCTCTCTGCCATCGGGAACCTGCCCATCAAGCAGGACGTCGCAGTGACCGGATCGGTGAACCAGATGGGAGAGATCCAGCCGGTCGGGGGAATCAACGAGAAGATCATCGGGTTCTTCAGTATCTGTGATAAGAATGGCCTCACTGGCCATCAGGGGGTACTGATCCCGAAGAAGAACATCAAGAACCTCATCCTGCCGCAGAAAGTGCTTGATGCACTCGCTGCAAAGAAGTTCCATATCTACCCTGTCTCGACCATCGATGAGGGTATGCAGATCCTCTCACACCGTAAAGCAGGCATCCGCAGCTCAAAGGGACTCTTCCCCCCGAACACCTTCAACAGGATCATCGAAGACAGCCTCAAGCACCTCTCAAGTCTCTCACGTCAGAACTCCTGAGGCTCTTCCGAATCCCGGGAAGCACACAGGACATCAGAGGCTTTTCCCTGTAAGTATGAATTACATGATTTGTTATTTTTTTCATATCTCATTTGACTTTCAGAAAGTTCCTCATTATCTTATCGATACCAAACGAATACGTACGGGTCGTGGTACCCGAGGAGGAAGAACATGTCAGTTAAGATCTATACTACCCCCAGTTGCGGGTACTGCAACATGGCGAAAGCCTACTTCAAGAAGAACAATATCCAGTTCGTTGAGTTCAACGTAGCCAAAGATATGGCAAAAGCCCAGGAGATGGTCAAGAAGTCAGGCCAGATGGGTGTACCGGTATTGGATGTCAATGGGAAGATCATCGTAGGATTCAATCAGCCGGCGATCGAACAGGCTCTCAAGCGATGATCATGCATCGGTGCAGGCTGCATACCAGTGCTGCATCAGAATGCCGAAGGCCACCGATACATTCAGTGAGCCTTTGGTCCCGGCAAGAGGGATAGAGACGCGGCCGAGGCTGCGGTCGGCGATAGCGAGCATCTCGGGACTCACTCCCAGCTCCTCAGAACCGACGATCACCGTCCCTCGTGCCGGGAACGTGAACCTGTCTATCGGAGTCCCCCCGAGTTCAAGAGCGAAGACGGGGCCATGGGGATCCTGATCGAACGAGTGAGATCGGGTAATCTCCCAATCGACTGTATCGATACAGCCTCTGGCCGACCGTACCGCCCTCGGGTGCTTCGGTGACGCACTTCCCTCTTCAAGCAGGATCTTCGTGACCCCGAACGAGTCAGCGGTCCTGAAGAGCGATCCGACATTGAAGGGCGACCGTACCCTGTCCAGATAGACCCAGAACGGCATCAGTACCCTATGTGTACGATCAAGCGTGCCGGTCTGCATGTCATGAAAATCCCAATCCGCAACCGATGCCCCGACAGCCCCAAGCAGCAGATACTGCAGATCATCAAGCAGTACCGCCAGCTGGCGATCCTCAAGCTCCTTCAGGGAATCGGCACCTGCTCTCATAGCCATGGTGGTCGACTCCGGAAGAGCAGAAAGGAGCTCCTCACATCGCAGCAGCTCCCTGAGATAGATACGATCCACCTGATCACCCCTCTGTGCCATGCGAACGAACTCCCCCAGCACATTGGCGGCTTTTCGTATCCTGGTACGTTCAGGAAGCCTCGCGAGCTTGCGTACCGTGATCATTCGCTGCTTCGCCTCTTCTTCTCCTGCGGAGAGATCAGGACTGCGAACTCCCCCTTGATGGATTCACGCTGAGAGAAATCCTCGAAGAGCTCCAGGGCAGATCCCTCGAGGAACTCCTCGAAGTTCTTGGTCATCTCACGGCCGATGAGGATCTTCCGTTCCGGGACCAGATCCTTCAGGACCTCGAGCACCTTCACGATGCGAAACGGTGATTCATACAGGACGAAAGCCTCATCACGTTCGAGCAGCTGCTCGATACGACTCTTGCGTTTACCTGACTTCGGACTGAGAAACCCCTCGAACACCAGCGTCTTACCGGTGAAACCGGCAACAGAACAGATCGTAGTAAGGGCAGAGACCCCGGGGATGGGGACGACCGCATACCCGGCATCACGTACCGCATGTACCAGACGATTCCCGGGATCGCTGATCCCGGGAGTCCCGGCATCACTGACATAGGCTATGGAGCTGCCCTCCTCGAGCATCTTGATGATACCCTGCGCTGACTGCACTTCGTTGTGGGCATGGCAGGCGATCAGCCGTTTCTTTATCTCATAGCGCTGAAGCAAGCGTGAGGTATGGCGTGTATCTTCACAGGCGATCACATCGACACTCCGCAGGGTCTCCAGAGCTCTCAGGGTAATATCTTCAAGGTTACCGATCGGTGTTCCGACCATAAATAGTGTACTCATGGCGCTATTGTATAGATATGGAGTGTCACACTCAAGAGCTCGGTATCCTCATCACCCCATATAGCAGAGACCACGGATATGGTCCAATTTACCATATGTGGTAAAATTGACCACAGCCGTACTGAATACATGGGTCATATACCACTTCAGACCCCCTCGGCGGTGTAGAAAAGTTGGCACACTTTCTGCATTGATAATATCAGAAACAAACACATACAAACCTGTAGGAGGGTATTATGAAAAATATGAGAAGATTCAAGGACATTATCAATGCCAACATCAATGCTACACTCGATAAAGCAGAGAATCCTGAGAAGATGATCAGATACATGATCGGTGAGATGGAAGATACCCTTGTCGACCTCAAATCATCCTGCGCTGCGAAGATCGCAGAGAAGACGCGGGTGGAGCTGGAGCTCAGAGAGCTCACAGCGGTGAAGGATCGATGGAAAAGCCGTGCAGAACTGGCCGTCGAGAAGGGTAAGGATGAACTGGCACGAGAAGCACTCATCGAGAAACAGCGGACAGAGAAGACCCTTGCCGCAGTAACAGAAGACCTCGTACAGATCGAGACGATCATCAGAGAGTGCAAAGCCAATACCGTGAAACTGGAGGAACGCCTTGCGTCTGTCCAGGAAAAACAGCGGATCCTCATACAGCGCGGCATCCATGCACAGGAGACGATCCTGGCCAGAGAACGGATCAGGAAAGCCGAAGGCACCGACGCCTTCCGCCGATTCGAGGACCTCGAGCACAAGATCGAGCAGATGGAGGCAGAGGCAGAGATGTCAGGGTTCGGTGCACCTTCAGACAAGGAAGATGCCTTCTTCACCATGGAACATGAGAACTCGGTAGAGGCCGAACTTGCCGAGCTCAAACGACGTGCTGAAGAACAATGATCACTACACCGATCATCATCGTCTTTATCGTGATAGGCCTTCCAGTCATCTGCGTGACCAGGCTTATCGGGATAAAGATGCAGCAGAACCAGCAGCTGCACGGGACAGAGGGGAATGAGCGAACCAGTGAGATGGTAGAGACGCTCGTTCATGCGGTACGAAGCCTTCAGGATCGAGTCGAGAACCTGGAGACCATCATACAGCGAACTGACAGGACATGAACAAGGAGAGAGAGGGTAACACTATGAGATATGAAGGACATAGACGATTGTACAGATCGAGAGACGGGATCGTATGGGGAGTCTGCCAGGGAGTGGCAGACTGGATGGAAATACCGGTTGGGATCATCAGGACCATATGTGTCGTGTCACTGATCCTGTCAGGAGTATTTCCCATGGCACTGATCTATGCGGTGGCAGCGCTGGTACTGCCCCCTGAACCGGTATACCGCACCAGAGCATACGGAAGTTCGGAGCAGCGCTGGGAACGAAGGTTCTACCAGTAGCGGATCTTCGCAGCCTCCTGTTATATACAGACAGCTATACGGTGATGAAGCAGACCCCTCAGGGGTCTGCTTCTCTCGTTACAGCAGCTGATCCTTGAGCTTTCGATAGAGTCCGCGGAACTGATCATACGAGAGTCCGAGCAGCTGAGCTGCCTGTTTCTGGTTCTGCCCTGCCCGGAAGAGGGCCTTCTTCAGGAATGCTACATCGAGAGATTCTCTGGCCTGCCGGTACCGATCAAGATCGTACAGGGAGTAGGGATCCTCAGGGTCCTCCTGCAGCTGATCGGCATAGGGGTTCCGGAAGGGGTCGACGACCAGTTCCTCGATGAACGGATGCCCGTCAGTACGGTAGACCGCCCGCTCCACCGTATTCTTCAGTTCCCTGATATTCCCCGGCCACCGATAGGTGAGCATCTGATCGACGACCTGGTCAGAGAATGCCGGTACATCATCCATGTCACATTCATAGGCCATCTTCGCAGCAAAGTAGTTCGCAAGCAGGATGATATCATCCCCGCGCTCGCGAAGCGGCGGGATGAACAGCACTTCGAACGAGAGCCGATCGAGCAGATCCTGTTTGAACCTGCCACTCTTGCACAGTGCCGGCAGATCGGCGTTCGTCGCACCGACGATCCTCACATCCACCTCTATCGTCCGGGAGGACCCGACCCGCTCGAAGGAGCCATACTCCACCACACGCAGGATCTTCTCCTGCACCTCTAACGGGATCAGCCCGATCTCGTCAAGGAAGAGCGTGCCGCTGTCGGCCTCTTCGAATCGCCCCTTGCGCGTCTTGACCGCCCCGGTATAGGCCCCTGCCTCATGACCGAAGAGCTCGGTCTCGATGAGACTCTGGGGCAGTGCTGCACAGTTGATAGCGACGAACGGCTTCTGCCATCGGGGTGAGAGATAATGCAGCCGCGAGGCCGCAAGCTCCTTCCCGCTGCCCCGCTCCCCGATCACCAGTACCGACCGGTCTACTTTTGCCGCACGGCTGAGATCCTGCTGAAAATCAAAAAAAGCTTCTGACTCCCCCAGAGGAGAGTCGCGTTTCATCTCTGTTACCTGTATCATGGTCAATAATACCATCATCTGGTAATTTAAGCCACCACTGATCGAGCTATGGCAGAAGAACCACCGATACAGGCCGGTTCAAGAACGATAATAATTGGCACAGTTGTTGCTTTATAACTTGTGTAACACAGAGATTCATACTACCATTCAGGAGGAACAGATATGGGAGTTTTTACAAGATTCAAGGACATCGTCAATGCGAATATCAACTCGATGCTTGATAAAGCTGAGAATCCGGAGAAGATGATCAGACTTATGATGCAGGAGATGGAAGATACCCTCATTGACCTCAAATCTTCCTGTGCAGCGAAGATGGCAGGAAAAGCCAAGGCAGAGCGTGAACTGAGAGAGATCGAATCACGAGTCAGCAGATGGCAGAACCGGGCAGAACTGGCGCTGAGCAAACAGCGTGAGGACCTTGCACGGGAGGCACTGATCGAGAAGAAGAAAGCTGAGAAGGAGTCCGAAGGACTAGCAGATGATATACTCCAGTACAGCAAGCTGATCGAAGAGTGCAAGGCGAACATCATCCAGCTTGAAGAGAAGCTGCAGAGCGTCAGGCAGAAACACAAGATCCTGGTGCAGAGAAGTGTTCATGCTCAGGAGCAGAAAAAGACCAGGGAGACCATCAGTCAGGCGAACGGGGAAGCATCGTTCAAACGGTTCTCAGAGCTTGAAGGAAGGATCGAACGCATGGAAGCTGAAGCTTCGATGGCCGATTTCGGCGCCTCGGGTACTGTGGAAGATGAATTCTCCAAACTTGAGACTTCTGATGATATCGAGGATGAGCTCAATCAGCTGAAAGATAGATTATACACGAAGAAGTAGGGAATTATCATGATGAATGAAACACCGATCATTGTCTTTATCGTAATCGGCCTGCCGGTGATCTGCCTCACGATCATCTTTCTGGCAAAGATGATCATGAAACAGGGCAATGAGAACAGGAAGAAGCATCAGGATGATGATGCGGTAGTGATCGAAGAGATCTATTACGGATTGAAGGACCTGCATCGAAGAATAGAGAACCTTGAGACGATCCTGCATAATCAGAACAGAGAACAGAGGTAATGGCTATGTCATACAGAGAAAAGAACAGATCATATTTCGGAGATCAGAAGATCTACCGTTCCCGGCATGGAGAGCTGATGGGAGTCTGCCAGGGTATCGCCGACTGGAGAGACCTGCCCGTCGGACCCATACGACTGCTGCTCATCGTCCTGGCCCTCTCGACTGCAGTCGTCCCGGTGCTGATCCTCTATATCATAGCAGGGATGCTCATGCCGTTGGAACCGAAGGGACACACCTTCAGTACCCGTGATTTCAATGATGATATCAAAGGCAGATATAAAGAGAACAGACACCATACGGTCCATGACATCAAAGAAGAGTTCGATGACCTGAAAGACCGTGTCTCGGATATGGAAGACGACGTGTTCAACAAAGAGAAGGAGTGGGACAGTAAGTTTCACTCATCAACATAGCGCAGGCAACGTGTTCGCTCATCGAGAACCAAGCGGTCCTGACCCGATGGTCAAGACCGCTGCGCCCTTCATACAGAGGATCGACCCATGCATACAGATAGAAGATTCGCAGCGGCCCTTGTCCTCATCCTGCTATCCTGTTCCCTCTTTGCATCCGGGAACAGGGAACAGCTTGAGAAACTGGCCATGAAACGTATCGAGACCTCACTGATGGAGCGCCTCGAGACAGATGGGGACCTGCAGATCCAGACGGCTGCCGCCTCCGTGATCGTGACACGCGACGGAACGAGCGGGTTCGTCTCTGCACAGCTGCAGGGGTATGCCTTCGATACTGTCGAACTCAAGAGCAGCGGCTCTTCAGCAGACAGAACGATCCATACCGAATGGCGGGACCACCAGAGCATAACGGCAAAGGACCTGCAGCTGCGGGTGAATCTTCCCTCGCAATTCAGCGGGGGACTGCGTATCAGTACCGCTTCAGGGACTGTCACTCTGCCGGAAGGCACCCTTCAGTCACTCGAGCTCACCTCCTCCTCAGGGGATGTGATGATCCCGAAGCTGGTCGCTCACAGGATGGAGATCAGCTCCTCTTCCGGACACATCACCGTCAGGGATGTTGCAGTCTCCGAGCTGCAGATACGAAACTCCTCGGGGAACATCACGGTGAGCGCACGTGCAGACAGAGAGATCTCAGCGACAGCTGTTTCCGGGTCCATCACGATCACCGGGACCGCAGGAGAGATATCGGCAGCCAGCACATCAGGGAGTGTATACATAGATCTCACACAGGCAGGGAGACAGATATCAGCAGCTACCGTATCGGGAAGGATCCGTATACGGATCCCCAAGGGTACCCCGAGCTCCGGAGTCATGGCCAGTGTCTCCGGGAACAGGACGGTATCTCTTGATCAGGCTGATGTGGAGACCACGTCGAACAAGACAACGTTCGTTCGGGGGACAGGAGAGAGTTCCTTTGCCCTTGCAAGCGTCTCCGGGAACTTACTGATCGAAGACAGCCTCTGACAGAGCCCGGACCATCGGTTCTCCCACTCCATCTCACAGACAGCCCGGACCTCCAGTCCCACCGAAAGTAACCTGTTACAGAACCGGTTGTTAGGAACATGACTGAAGGGGTGGTATTACATCACTATCTTGTTGTACAGAACACATTATCATGATATTATCCGCACTATGGAAACGATGAAAAGAACCGCTACATGCGGTGCATTACGAAAAGAAGATACAGGGACCAGCGTGATCCTCAACGGTTGGGTACACCGGAACCGCAACCATGGTGGAATTCATTTCATAAACTTGAGAGACCGATACGGGACTACCCAGATCGTCATCGATCAGGATGCCGAAGAGGCATTGAGGCAACAGGCCGAGCTCCTCAAGTTCGAATACTGCATCGCCGTCAGGGGTGTGGTGAGAGAACGACCTGATACCATGAAGAACCCTGCGATGGCTACCGGTGACATCGAAGTCGCCGCATCTGAGATCGAAGTGCTTTCGACCTGCAAGACCCTGCCGTTCATGATCGATGAGGAGTCAGATGCCAAGGAAGACCTCAGGCTCGCCTACCGCTACCTCGATCTCAGATCCGAAGGTATGCAGAGACGTATCAGACTTCGTCATGAGTTCACCTTTGCCGTGAGGGAATACCTCAGCCGGGAGGGGTTCTATGAGATCGAGACTCCCACACTGATCAAGTCGACTCCCGAAGGGGCACGGGACTTCCTCGTACCCTCGAGAGTACAGCCCGGCAAGTTCTATGCACTCCCCCAATCCCCTCAGCTGTTCAAGCAGATCCTCATGGTCTCAGGCTTTGATAAATACTTTCAGATCGCCAGATGCTACCGGGATGAGGATGCCAGAGGGGACCGTCAGCTGGAATTCACCCAGATAGATATCGAGATGAGTTTTGTCAGCAGAGAGGACGTCTTCAGGGTGACCGAGGGCATGTTCGGCCACGTCTTTGAAAAGACCCTTGCCATGGACCTCCCTGCAGCCTTCAGACGGATCACCTACGCAGATGCGATGAACACCTACGGAAGTGATAAACCTGACCTCCGTTTCGATCTGCCGATCGTCTCATTCGATGCTTTCGCACAGAAGAGCTCCTTCAATGCCTTCACCGGCGCTCTGGAGTCAGGCGGTTGCGTCAAAGCCCTCGTTGCCCCCGGATGTGCCGGATACTCGAGAAAGCTCATAACCGAGCTCGAAGCAGCTGCCAGGATCTACAAGGCAAAGGGCATGGCCTGGATGAAAGTCGCTGCAGAGGGTTTCGAAGGCGGCGTATCGAAGTTCTTCAACGACTCATTCGATGACATCACCTCTGCCCTCAACGCCTCCGAAGGCGATCTGATCGTGATGGTCGCTGATTCCTGGCTGATCACCTGTAACGCACTCGGAGCCGTACGAAACAAACTCGGACATGATCTGGGGCTCGCTGATCCCAAGCGGTTCGAGTTCTGCTGGATCATCGACTTCCCGCTGTTCGAATACCAGGAAGAAGAGGGACGATGGGCTGCAGCACACCACATGTTCTCCATGCCTCAGGCCAGGTACCTCGATACCATGGAAGCTGACCCGGGATCGGTCAAGGGAGATCTGTATGATCTGGTGCTCAATGGGTATGAGGTTGCATCAGGATCGATCAGGATCCATGATCCGGAGATCCAGAAGCGTATCTTCCGCATCGTAGGGTTCTCGGAAGAAGAAGCCGAAGAACGATTCGGCTTCCTGCTGAACGCCTTCAGCTACGGTCCCCCTCCCCATGGCGGGATCGCACCAGGGCTCGATCGCATGCTGATGATCATCAGTGAACAGACCTCCATCAAGGAAGTCATCGCGTTCCCGAAGAACTCCGTGGGGGTATCACCGATGGATGATTCTCCCTCTGTAGTCGACGCCGTCCAGCTCAAGGACCTTCATATCAGCCTTGACCTTCCCGATACCACAGAGACAGACTGAAGCGGTACAGGGATGTACCCACCCTTCTGAGGCGACGGCCCTGCGAGCATATGATGTGCTCACAGGGCCGTTCTCACATACTCCGAGGTTAACGAATCTCAACCTGCCTGCCACTTCCATTTAATCTTGAGGGTGTAGATTGTATCTACAAGGATGAGATACATCCAAAAACCAAGGAGAAATGACATGAACAGAAAGATACGTACCGCACTCGTTTTACTCGTAGTCCTCATCGGAGGATCAGCATTCGCCAATGGCACAAGAGAACAGGCACCGGTGAACGCCGGGACAGGGATAGCAGGGGTTCAGACAAGCACTGCAGGAGTACTCGATATCACTGATGGTGAAGTGCTGCTGGTGACTGATGACGGGACCTATACCCTCTCCACACAGGGTGGTCGACTGATAGACCTCTCTGATAAAGACGGCGAACAAGTAGAGATCAACGGGATCCTCTCCTCATGTGAGACCTGCGTGAATGATTATGACGGACATCTGTTCGTCACCAGTGCAGCTATCGATGGAGAGCCGGTGGTTCTCGATAGTGCTGTGAGATCTGCACGGAACAGCCGCACCATGACAGGCACTCCCTTTCAGGCCGGCGGGCAGAACCAGAACACACAGAACAGCAGGATGCAGCCAAGAGGGAACAGCAGAGCTCAGGCGAACACCCGCCCCTATGGGAATGCAGACAGTATGACCAGAGGCCAGATGAACAACCAGCCCTATGGGAATGCAGCGGGCAAGAACAGAGGTCAGGTCAGACCACTCATCTGACAGGGTCACAGGACGGACGATCGAACGAGGCCCGGGGCAGCCATGCAGCCCCGGGCCTCGTTCTGCGCCTGCTGCCTGATACCGTTCAATCCTGGATTGGAAGGAAGCAGAACGCCTCGTCATCGGCAGCACGGATGCAGCTTTTCAGCTCTTCATCACTGTAGGCAACGAACTCACCGAGCGTGACGGTCTTGTCGGTATCGATCTCGAACCCATGCTGTACATAGGTGACCTGATAGAAAGCGAGTTTCTTCTCTTTATGGATACTCTTCTTCAACAGGGCCCGGGCACCGGCGCGGATGAGCCGGAGTCGATCAAGCAGCTCCTCCTCATTGGTCACACTCCATACTCCGAGAAGGATCGGCTGGTTATGGTCATTCAAGTCACCCACCATCTCCCCCCGCAGCAGCTGATCCCGGGGCTTCCCGAGATAGGGCACGAAATCGAGATGTTCAGCAAGTTTCCTGTCGGTGGCGAAGAAGTTCCCCGTATGGGGGTCAAGAGTGAAGATCATGACATGGTCAGCCGCCTGACCATAGCTGCGGAACAGCGGTCCTCGATAGGTCTCAGGGTCGATCACCTCCACAAGGTGGTCACGCTGCTGTTTGATCATCTTCACGATACCGAAGAGCCACCGCTTGCACTGACGGCGCTCGGTACGATACTCATTGACAACCCGCTTGAGTTCCTGTTCGGTCATGTACCCCTGCAGGTAGAGCAGCATGGTACGATAGACCTCACGAATATTGTGCTCTTTACCGAACTGCCCGATCACATCATAGAGAAAGATCTCCATCTTACGCAGCTGCCAGATATAGGCGATCACTTCTGTTCGGGCAGTCGAGCTGTCGATATGATGGACCTCGATGAGATCCTGAAATTCATGGTAGCGCCTGTCGAGCTGGATGAACCACTTCTCCACCCCTTGCCTCGGACGTTCGAGCAGGAGCGTCCAGACGGTACCCACATCCCTGACACTCTCGACGGCAATATGATCGGCTCCGAAGGTGCCGAAGATCTGTATGGTCCCGAGCCCCTCACCGACCTTCCGGTCTTTTGAGGTCTTTCCCACAAACAGAGGTATCCCCTGGTCATCGAGCTCAAGGAGCGGCTTCGGTATCCCCTTGCCGTTATCCTGAATACGCAGTACCACCTGATCATCTTCATCATACACGTGAATATCGAGGACTCCCGGGACTCCCCGCTCTGCGATCGCATCAAGGGAGTTCGATATGATGTTCACCAGGGCCCTGCTGTGACTCATGTAATAGCCAAGGACCATGGGATTCTTACTGTCAAGGGTCAGCTGGATCCTGCAGGGAACCGGTGACCCATGGATATAGGGGATGATACGTTCGAGGATCATCTCCTGGATATTGATCTCATGCGTGCTGCTGACCGTATCACGGAACTCATTGAGCATATTGACCAGAGTGGTGGTCTCCCTGTTGATATCCTCGATGATACGCCCGGCATTCGCCAGATCCAGCGTATCGACCAGATGAGAGAGCAGCCTGATCGTCTTCCTTGCATCATGTCTGGTCTTGCCGATATCTTCCTTGCCTGTACTCTTCTCCATCTGGTAGACCCGTGCGGTCCGATCAAGGATGGCACCGGCTGTTGTCGAGAGGTGGTAGTACCGTCTATTGCGGTAGACGACCGGTTCAAGGACATCGAACCCCTTGTTCTGGAAGTACTCGATCGTATCGGTCTGCTTCTCCCACAGATAGAGATAGATATTCGCCTCAGGATTCACATTCTCCGACAGGTATTCGATGAAGGCATTCCCGATACCCCGGCCACGGCCGAACGGGCTGGTGACGATCTTGTAGATATGAAAATTGAGCTTCTGTTCATCAGAATAGACCAGCATATACCCGAGGATCTCGCCCTCTTTCATCCAGATATAGCTGTGCCCGTAGTCTTTTGAGATCTCGATATCACGGATATAGGGAGAGGGGATGATGAAGGTGTCAATGTTCAACAGGGGGTTTCTCAGGATGCTCTCTTCCAGTCCGGAATCAAGCTGCTGTATCGATTTTCTCTCTTGTGTTCTCATACCGTACAGTATCCCGCTATTTCACCAATTTAACAAGGCAGAGAGGGACCTCTGTACACAAGAGCCTCATTGAAGTACTCTTAGGACTCAAAACCCCGCTATGGAGCAGCTGCATGGACCATGAGCAACCCATCACAGACTCATCTCCTGATCTCCACGATTACGACACCTACCTGTTCGATCTTGACGGTACCCTCTCCGATCCCGAAGAGGGAATAACTTCAGGTATCACCTACGCACTCTCGACCTTCGGAATCATTGAGCCCGACCCCGCGGTCTTCCGTTCATGGATCGGACCTCCCCTGCACACGATGTTCAAACGGCACTATGGGTTCGAGGACAGAGAGGTCAGACAGCTCATCACCAACTTCAGGTCCTACTTCGACAGCAGGGGGATCTTTGAGAACGTGCTCTATGAAGGGATCGAGCAGATGCTCTGTCGCCTGAAACAGCAGAAGAAACAGATCATGCTCGCTACCTCGAAGCCGGAACCCTTTGCGCGGCGTATCCTCGAGCATTTTCACATCATCTCCTACTTCGACTACATCGGAGCGAACACCTTTGAGAACGTTCGCCCTGAGAAGATCGATGTCATCGCACATGTCATGGAACGACACAGCCTGAGTTCTCAGGATGCTCTGGTCATGGTGGGTGACCGCAGTTTCGATGTCGCCTCAGCACAGAAGCTCGGTATCGATGCCATCGGTGTCACCTACGGTTTCGGCACGGTCGAAGAGCTCAGCGCATGGGACCCGGTCGCCCTGATCCACACCCCCGCTGCACTGGGCTCTGCCATATCATAGGAAGAGCATACACACTCACATCAGGGTTCTCCCCCCAGAGACCTGTCACTTCATAGTCCGGTTCTGCTCCATGCGCCCCTCGCAGAGCGGCCTGCTGCTATGATATACTGCAACATAGGAGGCATCCATGCACAAGAGCTACCGTCCCGAACGACTCCTGTCAGAACAGCGATACCTGGAACTCCCTCCGAAACAGGCTCTGTCCTCCCTCGGGTTCTCCGCGGGTGACATCTGTGCAGATATCGGCTGCGGCAGCGGGTTCTTCACCCTGCCCATGGCGGAGATCGTCGGGGAGAACGGACATGTCCATGCCTGTGATATAGACCCGGCCATGCTCGAGGTGCTTCACCGAAGGATCGAAGCCCACTCCCTGAAGAACATCACCGTAGAGCGCAACGTACCCGAAGCCCTGCCGTTTGCATCGGAGCGTATGACCCGGGTACTTGCAGCCATGGTCCTTCATGGCGCCTCACACCCCCTGGGACTCCTGAAGGAGTGTCTGAGGATCCTGAGAGCAGATGGTACACTCTTCGTGCTCGAATGGACCTATGTACCCCCAGAAGATGGATCGAGGCAGCAAAAACGATTGTCAGTCGATGATATGGAGCAGCTTGCAGCAGCTGCAGGGGCTGTGATCCAAACATGTGAAGCGATCACCGACCACCATACGATCTACCGCATCACCAGAGGGGCGAGACATGAGTGAATCCTATACGATACAATACGGGGACAGCATCGTCGTCGATCTGCGAACGGTCCCCCTCACAGGCAGGGTCCTCGATATCGGAGGAGGGGGCGAAGGAGTCATAGGACAGCTTGCCCCGGATCAGGTGGTCAGCATCGATCCTTCACGTGAAGAGCTCGAGCAGGCACCTGCAGGACCGCTCAAAGTGGTCATGAGGGCAGAGAACCTGACGTTCACCGATGCCTCGTTCACTACTGCGACCCTCTTCTACACCCTCATGTATATCCCGAAGGCACTCTTTGGTCGTGTATTGAGAGAGTGCTGGAGAGTGCTCTCACCCGGAGGGCTCCTCTTGATCTGGGATACGGAGATCCAGGAGCCCGGCCCGCAGGCTGCGGAGGCCTACCTGGTCCCGGTCACTGCGCTGCTGCCTCATCGGACCATAGAGACCGGATACGGAGTGCGCTGGGACGGAGCGGCACAGACCGCAGAGGAGGTGGTGGAACTGTGCCGCAGCACCGGTTTCAGCAGTGTGACCCTCACCCGGGATGGCAGTTCCTTCCTCATAACCGCCGCTCGCTGAAATGAATGATTGCAAAAGAAGTTATCTGGTTCTACAATAAGGATATGACCTTGATCGAACAGAGGAGGCCGCCTTGCGTTCATCCAGGAAGTCGACGTTGTATCTGATCCCCTATGTACATCTGGATACTCAGTGGCGTTGGAGTCTGTCCACCACCATCAGGAACTACCTTCCCAGCACCGTTACCAAGAACCTTGAGCTCATAGCAGCGTATCCCCATTACTGCATCAATCTCACCGGGGCCTATCGCTATGCACTGATCGGAGAATACTACCCCCACCTGCTGAGCGAGATACAACAGCAGGTAGCAGACCATCGCTGGCACCCCTCAGGTTCCATGTGGGAAGAGACTGACGTGCTGATCCCCTCTGCTGAATCGATCATACGGAACATCCTCTATGGAAAGAGCTTCTTTCAGCAGCACTTCGGCAGGCAGACGAACGACGTCATGCTCCCCGACTCCTTCGGGTTCCCGGTAGACTTCCCTACGGTGCTGGCCCACTGCAGGATCTCCGGCTTCTCGACCCAGAAGTTGAGCTGGGATCCGGTACAGCCAGTCCCGTTCACTCTGGGGATCTGGAACGGTCCGGACGGGTCAGGGATCACCTCCCTCTTCAAGCCAGGCTCCTATACCTCCCGTCTTCATATACCTCCGCACCGCGATCTGCTCTGGAAAAGAAGGCTGCTGAAGCAGTACCGGACCCACGGGACCAGGCGTGATGCTCACTACTACGGAGCCGGTGATATCGGTCAGGCCCCATCGAGCGGATCAGTGAAGCAGGCAGAGAAGAGCCTGAGGGCAGCCGGGCATCTGGTGAAGCAGGGACCCTCTGATGCCATCTTCACAGATCTGAGTACCGAAGAGCTCGATCAGCTTCCCCGCTATGCCGGAGAGCTGATGCTTCGCAGGCACTCTGCAGGATCTCTGAGTTCCCAGCGGATCATGAAACGATGGAACAAGCAGGGGGAGCTCCTTGCCTGCCTGGCTGAATCTGCAGCAGTGACCGCAGCCCTTCAGACCCATACCCCCTATCCCGGGGCGGCCATCGAGCAGGCCTGGAAGCTGCTGATCGCCAATCAGATGCATGACATCCTCCCGGGGACCTGTTCTCCCGATGCCTATCTGCACAGTCAGAACAGCGCGGTGCTGATGCTCAATCTCTGGCAGGGGATCATCTGCGATTCCATGATCGCCCTCTCCAGACAGCTGCCCCTGAGAAAAGGAGAACAGGCCCTGTTCCTCTACAATCCCTATGCCTTCTCCCGTTCTGAACAGGTCAACGCGGTCATCCCCCTGTCTCAGGGACAGCTCCCGGTGATCACCGACCCCCAGGGCAGACAGATCACCATCCAGATCATCGAGCAGTCTGCCGGGAGAGCGCATATCGTCTTCGATGCAGAAGTACCCTCGGTCGGATGGAGCAGTTACCGGTTAGGTTACGGTACCGCGGAGGACCCCGAAGAGACCGCTGCCGAACCAGATGATGCTGGCAGCAGCGGGGATGATGACGATGTGTTCATCCTTGAGAACGATCTGCTGAAAGTCACGGTTGACAACTCTGGAGACATCGCATCGATCTTTGACAAGCGTATTCGATCAGAGGTGCTTGGAGCACCGATACACTATCAGTTCCTCCATGAATACCCCCACACGTTCCCATCCTGGAACATGGACTGGAAAGATCGTAGACGCGGTCCGTATGCCAGACTCGGGAAGCAGCAGCAGGCAGTCATCTCCTGGAAGGCCCGTGGTCCCCTGCAGGATATCCTGGAGATCAGAAGATCCCACGGCCAGTCACACTTCACCCAGAAGATCCAGCTCAACAAGACCAGCAGGCAGGATGTTATCCTCTGTACCGACCATATACAGTGGCGGGAACGCGCATGCTCCCTGAAACTTGCCATTCCGTTATCGTTCTCCAACTCCTGTGCCACCTACAGCATGAACAGTTCACAGATCACCCGGGGGACGAGTTCCTCCAGATATTATGAGTATCTGTCCAAGGGATGGATCGATCAGGAGACTGAGGATGGATCCTACGGTGTGGCGTTCCTCCATGGTGATATCTACGGATCTGACCGACCCGATGATCACACCATCCGACCGACCTTCCTGTTCACCCCCGGAAGAAGCTTCAGGACCTTCATGTTCCTCGATCAGATGACACAGGATATGGGTGAGCATACGATCTCCTACGGGATACACCCGCATACCGGGTCCTGGAAAGCTGCCGATATCGATGCCCTTGCAAAGACCGTCGCAGCCCCCCTCAAACCCTTTCTGATCAGCAGGAACCTGCGGGCGATGAGAAACCACCGCTCGTACCCTGCAGTCTCCTCGCTCTGCTCCCTCTCCTCTCGCCAAATCGGCCTGCTCACACTCAAACGTGCAGAACGGGACAGCCACAGGATCATCATACGCCTGAGAGAGCTCTACGGGCAGGACATCGCCCATGCTTCGATCACCTTCTCCAGAGCCGTCAAAGACGCCTATGAGGTCGATGGCTGTGAAGCGCCGCTGAAACCGGTGAATGTTACCGGTATGAGCATCTCATTCTCATTACAGAAGAACAGCATCATCGCCTTCTCGCTCCTCCTGGTACCAACCGATGTGGCCGAATCCGCAGACTCTTCCCACTCCCACTATCAGCGGGTCTTCGTGCAGAGCGAACGATCACCAGAGCTGTGGGAGCACTCGCAGGAGCAGGAGGACGAGAACTCGGTGACGGAACTGGACAAGAGCATCCCCATCGACCTCAAAGGCAATACGATCGCCTTCACCTCCCATGACCGAACGCACAGCGGGTGGGGGGCGACACTCCCCCTTGAACAGATCCCGCCCCTGCTGATCATCAATGACATCCCCTTCCGACTCATGACCGACAAGCAGTATCATGCAGTTGTCTGCGGGAACGAGCAGTTCACGATCCCTCGTCTGCAGGACGGGTCGGTCCCTCAGTACTTCTCCTGCATCATCAGTTCAGATGAGGATACCGATACCACCTTCACCATCATCGATGAAGAGGGACACGAGCATCTCATCAACTTTCGTGTATACGCTGCCACCGAGGCTGTCGGGCGGTATGACACGCGTATATGGAGGCGGACTCCGAAGGGAGAACGGAACTATCTATGGTGGAATCGTTGTACTGCTCTGGAGTCAGGGTTCATCAAGGATCAGCGCATCGCCCTTCATACCAGTCATATCCACGCCAGCGGGGAAGACCTCCCCGGTCACTTCGGGTATCTGTTCTTCCATCGCTTCAGACTCCCGGCAGGTGCGACGACTCTCATCCTGCCCGAGGATGCCCGTATCAGACTCTATGCCCTGACCGTCTCGTCCTCCACTTCGGAAGCTGTCGATGTCTCCTTGCACACCGATAGATTCGATCGGTAAGATCATCAGCACAACCTGTCAGCACAGGGCTCCCCGGTTGTGTTATTGCTGATAATCTGTTACGCTGACGGGCATAAAAAACCGATGATACCTGACAGGAGTACGACCTCATGAAGATGTCTCAACTATTTTCCAGAACCCTCAGAGAAGCTCCGGCAGGAGCTGAAAGCAAAGGCTATGAATACCTGCTTCGAGCAGGGTATATACGACAGCTCGGTGCCGGTATATTCTCCACACTTCCACTGGGTCTGCGTACCGTCAGGAAGATCGAGCAGATCATCCGTACACAGATGGAAGAGATCGGGGGACAGGAGATCCAGATGCCGGTGGTGAACCCCGCTGAGATCTGGAAAGAGACCGGCAGGTACTACAGCATAGATAAAGAACTCAGCCGCTTCGAAGACAGGACCGGACGCGACATGGTCCTGGCCATGACCCATGAAGAGGCCGTGACAGACCTCGCCCGCAATGAGATAGACTCATACCGGAGACTACCCTCTCTGGTCTACCAGATACAGACCAAGTGGCGAGACGACCCGAGGCCCCGGGCCGGTCTGATCCGGGTACGTGAGTTCACCATGAAGGACAGCTACAGTTTTGATAAGGACTGGGAAGGACTGCAGAAACAGTATGAAGCACACTATGAAGCCTATTTCAAGATCTTCGGCATGTGCGGACTCCCGGTCATCTCGGTAGGTTCAGACTCCGGGATGATGGGGGGGAAAGTCGCCCATGAATATATGTACCTCTCTCCCATCGGAGAGGACACCATCATCACCTGCCCCTCCTGCGGACTGACAGCCAACCGACAGGTCGCGACCTGCAGGAAGACCTACTTCCCTGAAGACCTCAGAGAGATCGAAGAGGTCCATACCCCTGAGACCAGAACGATCGATGAGCTGACAGCATATCTCGGTATCGCTGCAACGAAGACGGCAAAAGCGGTCTTCATGATGGGAACCTATGTTGATGAGCAGGAACAGGAGTATGAAGACCTGATCGTTGCGGTCATCAGGGGGGACCTTGATGTCGAAGAGGCAAAACTGCAGAACGCAGCAGGGGCGAACAGACTCAGACCTGCACATGAGCAGGAGATCAGGGCAGCGGGCATGCTGCCCGGTTACGGTTCACCCATCGGGTCTTCCGCCAGACGGGTCATCGTCGACGACAGTGTCGCCAAATCGAACAACCTGGTAGCTGGAGCCAACAAAGAGGGGTACCACCTGATCAATACCAACTTTGACAGAGACTACACCGGGACTGTCGCAGATATCACGAGCGCCGTAGAGGGGTCCATCTGTCCTGAGTGCGGGAGCCCGCTCACTTCAAGCAAGGGCATCGAGGTGGGAAACATCTTCCAGCTCGGTACCCGATACTCAGAGAGCATGGGCTGTTACTTTCAAGCCGAGGACGGTACACGGGCACCGGTGATCATGGGATCCTACGGGATCGGTGTGGGAAGACTGCTTGCCTGCCTCGCAGAGGAGACGAGCAGCGATTCCGGCCTGAACCTGCCGATCACCGTCGCTCCCTACCAGGTACATCTGGTGAGTCTGGTGAAGGACTCAGCTCTTCCCGATCAGCTCTATGCCGACATGCAGGCTCAGGGGATCGAGGTGCTCTATGATGAACGAAAAGCATCAGCAGGAGTGAAGTTCAACGACGCTGACCTCATAGGGATCCCCATCAGGATCACCCTGGGTAACAGGGGCCTCAAAGAGAACAGCGCCGAAGTACGTGCAGGGCATGGACAGGAGAGCAGCATGGTGGTCCTCGATGAGCTCATCACTACTGTCAAAGAGATTATTGCATCGCACATTACCCATATCCATGATACTATGGTTGTTGAACGTCTATAATTTTTCTACTTCATTGGCTATACGCTGTTTGGCTGCCCCTTCGACCGGGGCAGCCATTTTTTTCCCTATCAGCTGACTATCAAGTCACCAGAGCACTGGAAATAAAATCTCTATCACGTTATGATTAACTCAAGTTGGCTGAGCGCCTCTCCAACCCCGATAAGACGGCCTCGCTGTGTTATATGGAGAGGTGAAAAATCTATTATAAGGATTCACACATATGATCGGACTGGTTATCATCGCAGCTCTTGCTGCACTCTCTTTCGCCGCCATAAACTTCTATGGCATGAAACGCAGGGATCCGGGTACTTCTGAGATGCAGACTATCGCAGAAGCGATACAAGAGGGTGCAGATGCCTTCTTGAAGCATGAATACTCCGTGATCATCAAAGTCGTCGCACTCATCTCCGTACTGCTGCTTGTCGTGGTATCGTGGACCGGAGCAGTCGCCTTCCTCCTGGGAGCGTTCATGAGTGCCAGCGCAGGCTGGATCGGTATGAACATCGCTACCATATCAAACGTGCGTGTCTCGAATGAGGCACGGACCACCAAGAATATCGGAAAGACCTTGAAGGTGGCGTTTCAGGGCGGGAGCGTCATGGGCCTGTGTGTCGGTGGGTTCGCTCTCCTGGGCCTGGCGATCATCTATCTGGTCTTCGGAGTCCTGCTGAAGCAGGCGACTCCAGAATACCTGACCTTCCATACCAACTGGCTCGGCATCAGTGACATCCCGTTCACCATGACTGTCTCCAGTTATGCACTGGGATGTTCGATCATCGCCATGTTCAACCGTGTTGGAGGCGGTATCTTCACCAAGGCAGCCGATATGGGAGCAGACCTTGTGGGTAAGACCGAGGCAGGTATCCCTGAGGATGACCCCAGAAACCCGGCTACCATCGCGGACAACGTCGGAGATAACGTCGGAGATGTCGCCGGACTGGGATCTGACCTGCTTGAGAGTTATGTAGGCGCTCTGGTCTCAGCGATCATCCTTGCAGCATACACCTTCTTCTCGAACCAGCATGCAGCCGATGTCATCACGCACCGACTGATCGGGAAGATGATCTACTTCCCGCTGCTTGTCGCGACGGTCGGACTGGTCTCCTCTATGGCCGGGATCCTCTATCTTCTGCTCAAGAACGTATCGAAGAACCCTCATAAAGAGCTGAACATGGCGACCTTCGTCGGTGCAGGGCTGACGATCGTATCATCAGGTGTGGTAGCATGGTTCACCTTCAGCGGTGAGCAGGTCTCATCAGTCGGGTTCAACCTGGGAGCACTCTCACCCTGGATCAGTGCGGTCTTCGGGATCGTCAGCGGGATCGTCATCGGTCAGTTCGCCGAGTACTATACCAGCTACGACTACAGACCGACACAGAAGATCGCGGCAGCCTCACAGGAGGGAGCCGCACTGACGATCACTCAGGGTATGTCAGTCGGCATGCTCTCGGTCATCGCTCCGGTCGCCATACTCGGTCTGTGCATCATCGCAGCCAACTCCATCGCCGGACTGTACGGCGTATCGATGGCAGCTATCGGTATGCTCTCCTTCGTGACAGTGACGGTCTCCGTCGACACCTACGGACCGATCGCAGATAATGCCGGAGGCATCAGTGAGATGGCAAAACTGCATCCTGATGTCAGAGAGATCACAGACGAACTCGATGCAGTGGGAAACACCACCGCAGCGATCGGAAAAGGGTTTGCCATCGGTTCAGCCGCACTGGCAGCTCTTTCCCTCTTCGCCTCCTACCTCTATGCGCAGGCCGGTGAATCTGCTGTCAACGGGATCGAGCTGATCCTGAACATGGTGAACACCCTGACACTGACAGGAGCCATGGTCGGTGCTGCCCTGCCCTATCTCTTCTCAGGGATCCTGATCGAGGCAGTGGCGAACGCCGCAAGGAAGATGGTCCAGGAAGTCAGAAGACAGTTCAAAGAAGATCCGGGTATCATCCAGGGGACCAGCAGGCCGGACTACAAGACCTGTATTGCGATCTCCTCTGCAGGAGCACTCTCGGAGATGAAGTATCCTGCCCTGATCTCTGTGGTGACACCGCTGCTTTCAGGATTTCTCTTCGGTGCCGAGTTCGTCGGAGGGCTCCTGATCGGGACGACCCTCTCATCGATCATGCTCGCACTCTACACGGCTAATGCCGGAGGTGCATGGGATAACGGCAAGAAGTATATCGAACACGGTCACTATGGAGGAAAGGGTTCTGATGCCCATAAGGCTGCAGTCGTCGGTGATACCGTCGGTGATCCGCTGAAAGACACGGTCGGACCGTCACTGGATATCCTGATCAAGATCATGTCCATCGTATCACTGATCTCAGTCTCGATCTTCAGTAGATACAATCTGTTCTCTGTACTGTTCAAATAACACGAGGGGGTAACGAATGATTCATTTCTATGTGATATTCGCTCCAAGCGAAGCACTGATCGCTTCACAGTTGGGACCGAAGGATTTCGGGATGTATATGGCCCAGGGTTCCAAGAAAGGTTCGGCAGAACAGCTGATGTTCGCCGAGATCGATGGGGGATTCGGGGAGTACTTCGACTGGGATCATGCAGAGAAGAGATGTGTCCGTCATGAGGACGGACGACTGAAGAACTCACTCTATCTGTCTATCTACCGGGTGATCGAACACACACCGCTGGAAGCATACAAGATGGTCTATCTGGTGACGAAGGATGGAAGGACCCTCAGTCTGGAGAAGGAAGAGTACCAGACTCCTGAGAACTGGAAGGGGTTCGGCCTCTACAAGGAGCTCTCACCGGTCCATCCGCTGATCGTCAGTTCACTCAACCCCAAGGCTCTTGCAGATTATATCATAAACGGTACCACAAAGAAGATATCGGTACCGGCACTGATCTTCACGGACATCAAGGTCATCGACTTTGATGATATGCAGCACAGCGGGAATATCGGGGGGATGTATGACAGGAACCTCGACCACCTGAAAGCCTGCATCGCCTCTCTGCAGGAGAGCGATGAGAAGATGACCAAGACGGTAGACCGTTCGTTTGACAGCAAGTTCACCTATCAGATCATCGATAACGGTATCTATATCGCCAGAGATCGATCCATCATCTTCTTCAGGATGCCTTCAAGGGAACTGCTCAAAGCATCTGCATATGACTGGGGACGCTCAGCGAACATCTTCTAAGACTGCTGCCGGTACTGCGTGCAGCGATCCTACGGTACAGCAGGCTATTCCCGATGCGGGGATAGCCTGCTCTCTCTCCTGCTTCAGGAGAGCCTGATGAGATCTTCAGGGAGGCAGTCCATGAAGATCGTATCGAATCGTTCACCTCGCTGTTCCAGAGACTTGCGCCACAGTCCGATGCGCTTGAAGCCGACCTTCTCATAGCTGTGATATGCCCGTTCATTGAACGAGAAGACCTGCAGGAACAGGCTCTTTATATTCAGGTAATCGAAGGCATAGGCACACAGCAGCTGCATGGCCTCCGAACCTACCCCTTTATCACGATAATCAGGATTCCCGATGAATATACCGACCTCTGCTGTCCCGTGCAGCTGATCCCAGGAGACCAGTCCGCAGTTTCCGATGAGCATATCCGTCTGCTGATCGATGATCGCATAGGTATGGCCCTTGGATAGTTCTCCAAGGGCCTCTTTCTCACTGTCATGCGTGATGTTCTTCGACACAAGAGAGAGATATCGGGTAGTCTCGATATCGTTGAGCCATTCGGTATAGACCGAATAGTCACTGGTGCTCATGGGAGAGAGATAGCACAACCTGCCGGAGAGTTTCTTGATATATTTCATAACCAGCCTCCTGAACTCTCATAGTACAGGAGATCATGAAAAAACTACATACCGGCCAGTGCGGATCGCGCCTGCTCCAGGAAGAATTCCTTAGACCTGGCCCCGAGGATCGGTTCCCCGATCATCCTGCCGTCAGAATCGATGAAGATCGTAGTAGGAACCGCATAGGCTATATCCATGATCGTCTTGGTGAAGGTTCCCTCCGGTACGATATTCAGGTACGTGACTCCTGTCCGATCGATGACACCCAGTGCTGCATTCTTGTTATACATCCCATCTCCGATGATACCGATGATCTGCAGCCCCTCCTCGCGGAGTTCATGGGAGACCTCTTCGAGGATCGGCATCTCATCGATACAGTACGGACAGGTCGTCGTCCAGACATTGAGCATGGTCACTGAGGAGTTCTTCAGCAGACTGGGGCCGTGCTGCTCACCCTCGAGCGTCACCCCTGTGATGGATGCGAGCTCATACCCCTTCCTGATCAGAAGGGACCCGCCCTGTCCTGTCGATGCTGTCTGTACCGCAGGGGCCTGCTCCTGTACAGGAGCAGAAGCCTGTTCTGCCTCTTTCGCGCACCCGCTGAGACCCAGGATCAGTGCGACTGCCAGCATATAATAGATTATTTTTTTAGTCATGCTAATAATATACATCTGCTGCCCCCGTTCGACCAGCAAAATCTTCTTTGTTACCCTATATTCCCAACGCCTGCCTCTGTATGTCCATGATCTCATCAATGCCGATGTCAGCAGCATCAAGGAGTGTGTTGAGCTCTTTTCGGGAGAACACTCCCTGCTCTCCGGTTCCCTGCACTTCCACCAGGGCCTCTCCCCGTTTCACGACGTTCATATCGACTTCCGCTCTCGAGTCATGTGCATAATCCAGGTCACAGATGATCTGCCCGTCGACCTTACCCACACTCACTGCAGCCACCTGCCCCTGCAGATAGTGCTCAGCTCCCGAGGTCCCCTGCTCTTTTGCAAGGGATCGCAACGCATCATAGAGGGCGACCCACCCGCCGGTGACCGCAGCAGTGCGGGTCCCCCCGTCGGCCTGCAGGACATCGCAGTCTATGGTGATCGAGACCTCACCGAGTCGTTCAAGATGGACCGCAGAACGCAGAGTCCTGCCGATCAGTCGCTGGATCTCGGTACTCCTGCCGTCTCGCTTCGCTCCGTCACGGCGCTTTCTCCCGCCGCCGGTGCTTCCTGGAAGCATGGCATACTCGGCAGTGACCCATCCCTTGCCGGTACCGGTCAGAAAGGGAGGGACCCCGTTGCTTATCGTTGCTGTACAGATGACCTTCGTATCCCCGAAGCTGATCAGGCATGAGCCCTGAGGATACTTGATGATGTTTCGTTCGATAGTTATATCTCTCATACCTGTCATCCTACCACAGCAATTCATCTCTATCCATAGCATCCTCTTTTTTTTCCATCCCGCTTATAGTATAGTGTATTCATGGTAACAAAAGAACTGATCAGAAAACTCCCCAAAGTGGAGCTGCATGACCATCTTGACGGTGGTCTGAGACCGTCAACGATACTCAGCCTGGCACACGAATACGGTATATCACTCCCCAGTTCGTCGGAGAAGGCTCTCGCCCACTGGTTCCACCGAGGTGCTGAGCAGAAGAGTCTGCCGCTCTATCTTGAGACCTTCTCGGTGACAACGAGCGTGATGCAGACGAAGGAGGCTCTTGAACGGGTTGCTTTTGAAGCCATGGAGGATTACGCACAGGAACACGTGGTGTATGCGGAGATCCGTTTTGCCCCGATACTCCACCAGCAGAACGGACTGAACCTTGAAGACATCGTATCATCGGTCCTTCGGGGGCTGGAACGGGGGAAACGGGCAACAGGGGTTACCTACGGCCTGATCCTGTGCGCACTGAGGAATCAGGACCCCAGGATATCCCTCGATATCGCAGAACTTGCAGTAGCGTTCAGCGACAGAGGCGTCGTTGGTTTCGATCTGGCAGGAGATGAGAACGGTCATCCTCCCAAGAAGCACCTGGAAGCGTTCCAGTATATCCGAAACAGGAACTTCAATATCACCATTCATGCAGGGGAAGCATTCGGCACAGAATCCATCTGGCAGGCGATCCAGACCTGCGGCGCCCACAGGATCGGGCACGGCACCCGACTCCTTGAGGATATGAGTGTGTACGGGACCAGGATAGAGAAGATGGGATCTCTGGCGAACTTCATCAGAGACAAACGGATCCCCATGGAGATGTGTCTCAGTTCCAACATCGGTACCGGCGCAGCGGCTAACTTCGACGAGCATCCCTTCAACATCTTCTACAGGAACAACTTCAGGGTCAGTCTGTGCAGCGACAACAGGCTCATGAGCAACACCAACCTCACCAAAGAGATGGAGATCGCCGTACTGCACTTCAACCTCTCGCTGCTCGATCTCGAGAAGATCACCCTCAATGCGATGAAATCGTCATTCATCCACCACGATGAGAAGATCCGCATCATCTATGATGTGATCAAGAAGTCCTTCACCGAGTTGAAGGACAGCTACTCATACCATGGGGTACTGTGATGTCAGACCAGAGCATCCCCAAAAACATCATGAGACAGCTGATCGCAGATCAGCAGAATGAGATCGATGCCCATAGCATCTACACACGGGTGGCACGCAGAGTCCCGGACAGGAAGAACCGCAGGATCATAGAGCATATCGCAACAGATGAGCTTGCCCATTATACCCTGCTCAAGAGATATACCGGACGCACACTCAAACCGAGAAGGGCAAAAGTACTCTTCTTCACCCTGGTGACCTGGATCTTCGGATTGACCTTCGGGCTGAAGCTGCTGGAGATCGACGAGGATAGAGCGGTCTCTATCGATTACAAGGGGTTGGATGCCTATATTGACGGTATCTCTTCGATCATCGAACAGGAGGAGGCCCACGAGAAAGAACTGCTGAACATGATCGACGAGGAACGTCTATCATATCTCGGCTCCGTGGTTCTCGGTCTCAACGATGCTCTGGTGGAACTGACCGGGACCCTTGCCGGGCTCTCGTTCGCCTTCCAGAACACCAGGATCATCGCCCTCTCAGGTCTCATCACAGGGATCGCTGCATCATTTTCCATGGCTGCATCAGAATACCTGTCGACCAAGACCGATGGCGGTGACAATGCCCTGAAATCTTCAGTATACACCGGTATCGCCTACATCATCACCGTCATGCTGCTCGTCCTGCCCTTCCTGATCTTCGACCACTATCTTGTCTGTCTGGCAGCGACCCTCGGCATATCGATCCTGATCATCGCAGTCTTCAACTACTACATCTCAGTGGCAAAGGATCTCTCCTTCGCCAGACGATTCCTTGAGATGGCCGGGATCAGTATGGGAGTGGCAGCCTTCTCCTTCGGTATCGGAGTCCTGGTGAGACTGCTCTTCGGGATCGATATCTAGCCCCAGGGGCCCCTTCTGTGGGTACCCCGCCATTCATCGATCGGGTTGATACGGAGCCGTACCAGCAGATAGATATAGGCAAAGGCAAAACCTGCAAGGTGGGTCAGATGTGCGACCCCTGAACGGACGCTGGTGATCTGACTGAAGATCTCAATGGCAGTATAGAGCACGACCAGTACCGGTGCCTGTATCGGCAGGATACCGAACAGGAAGATCCGTGCCTGTGGGTAGTAGGTGGCAAAGGCAAGCAGTACCGCATACACAGCACCTGAGGCTCCGAGCAGGAACACCCCATAGTCTCCGGTCATGTAATAGAAGAAGAACGAGAAGATCCCTGCTAGGATCCCGGTAAGCAGATAGAAGAGCAGGAACTCCTTGCTTCCCATCCTGCGTTCGACCTGGGTCCCGAAGAAGAAGAGGCCGAGCATGTTGAACAGTATATGGGTGAAGTTCGCATGGGCGAACATGTAGGTCACGAACTGCCAGTAAAAATGGTCCTGGATGATCAGCCCGGGGATCATCGAGAGGTATACCAGCAGATTGCGGTTAAGATAGGTGGCCATGAACACCACTGCATTGATCATGATGATATAGAGAGTCACATTGCTATAGGTATAGACAAACCGTCTGCGTATGATGGATTCTTGTTTCATACCAATAACATATGAGTTTTCACCGTAAGAGTCAAATAGCTTTTTGAGAAAATCAGGTGCCCAGAAACCCCTCCAGCATACCGGTCAGTTCATCACGGGCACTGCAGGGAGGATAGATGCTGTAGATCTCCTCAAGGGCCTCCTGAAGCAGTTCAGCTGCCCTCCTGTCTGCCTCATCGACCACCCCGCTGGAAAGCATCTGCTCGATCAACTGCTCTATCTGCTCGGAGGCTGCAAAGATCCCCTGCGCCTTTGCCTGTTCGAAGATGTCCTGGACATCTCCGGTACGCTCTGGATAGCGCTGCAGATAGAGGATCACCGGCAGGCTCTTCTTGTTCTCCACGATATCGTCCCCACGGTGCTTACCAGGATTCCCCGTACGCAGATTGATCACATCATCCTTGATCTGAAAACCCACTCCGATCTTCTCTGCCAGCAGTCCCGACCTTCGGATGATCTGCTGGTCGTCAGTGGCAATACAGGCTCCGATCTCTGCGCTCATCCCTGCAAGACAGCCGGTCTTGAACCTGCACATCTGTTCATACTCCCCGACACTCGGGATCAGCTGTACATCGTTGTGCCAGGCAATATCAAGGCCCTGCCCGAGATGCACTCTTCTCAGATAGCGTGCATAGATCCTGTAGAGCGCCAGACGTTTGCCATCTGCGATATCGATGGTATCAATGATCCTTGTAGGAAGATAGTAGAGCAGGTTCCCGGCATTGATCGACAGATCTGATCCATAGATCATATGTACCGCGGCAGCCCCCCTTCGCCAGAGAGAATCATCTTCGATGTCATCGATGATCAGGCTTCCGGTATGGGGAAGTTCGACCACCGCTGCCAGTTCATAGGCTGTAGCGGCACACTTCGCCCCTCCGAGGATCTCGGCGACATACGCCATGAGCAGAGGCCTCCATCGCTTCCCCCCTCTCTTGAGCAGATCACGACCGGGTTCACAGAACCTGTCATATACCTCAAGGGAGGGATCCTCTATCTCTTCATCTGCCACCCAGCTGATCCATGATGGGCTCACCCGGTCAGGCAGTATCTTCTGCAGTCCCTGTTCGATGCTCTCTCGTCTATCTCTCATATCAGAAGCATAGATGAAACCAGATTATTGTCAAGACAGTCGAGCAGTTATTTCACAGCTGAGACCTTCATGTCCTGTTTTTCACGATCTGTAGCAGCTCATCAGGCTTCCAGAGCCTCTGGAGATACTGAATTGTTGGCATGGTATTTGCTACACTATGAGTACAATGCAGTCGATTTTTTTCATACCTCCTCTATTCATGGTGATCGACCCGGTTCCCTCTCCCTCCCCAACTAAACCGGTCGATCACCTTTTTTCTATCTTACAGGCATATACCATACGGTCCCATGACACATCACCGTGAACAAGAAGATCAATATCCTGAGTCCCGCAGGGACCTGCCACAGCGAATCGTATCGGCTCGAACTGCCCGCAGATACTGGAGGACCATTGAGCAGATATGTCACACCTGCAGCCATCATGTCCTGTCTTTCACGATCTGCAGCAGCTCAACAGGCTTCCAGGGCCTCTGACAAGCCTGAATTGTTGGCATGGTATTTGCTATATCATAGATGCAATGCAGTCGATTTTTTCATACCTCCTCTATACATTGGTGATCGGCCCGGTTCTCTCTCCCTCCCCGAAGAAACCGGCCGATCACCTCTTCTTTGTCTCAAGGGCATATGCTATACTCCCCCCATGGCAAAGAACCGTGATCAAGCTGATCATTATACGAAGAGAGCAAAGAAAGAGGGCTACCCGGCCCGTTCGGTCTATAAACTCGAAGAGATCCAGCAGCGATTCTCGATCATCAGACCGGGAGCGGTCGTCCTCGATATCGGGGCAGCCCCGGGAAGCTGGACCCTCTATACGCAGCGAAACCTGCTCAAAGGCCGTGGAAGGATCGTGGCTATCGATCTCAAACCGCTGACGCTCGATCCGCTTCCCGATCGCATCACCTTCCTGCAGGGGGACGCCTTCTCTCCGGAGATCGCTCAGCAGGTGCGGGAAGCCGGACCCTATGACACCATCATCAGTGATGCAGCCCCTGCCACTACAGGCAACAGATCCGTTGATACCATGCGATCACAGGGGCTTGCAGAATCTGTTACCGCATTCGCAGCAGAACATCTCAAAGAGCATGGGAATCTGGTTCTTAAGATCTTTCAGGGAGGGGGAGAACAGGAGGTCATCCGTTACATGAGGACCCTCTTCGTAAAAGTGAAACCCATAAAACCCAAAGCCTGCAGGAATGAGTCCTTCGAGCTCTTCCTTGTCGGCCTCGACAGAAAAGCCCCGTAACCGAAGCACAGAGCTGTGAGCAGGTCACCGTATGAGTGACCCTGAAGCTGCAGACAGGTCCATCTTCACGAACAGACTGCAGCCTCAGGGCTCACCGATCAGTCCAGCTTGATGATGCGAAGGTCCGTACCTGCGACCTCGAGCTTCCCGCGTACCGTCCTCCTGTCACGCAAGTCTGTCCCGGAATACTCTCCCAGATCGACGGTTACCGGTTCTCTGGTAAAGTTCAATATGAACATCCAGGAAGCTGCAGAGCCGGTCCTGATGGTTACTTCCACCCCCAGAGGGGCTGTGATCAGCGGCTTCACCTTCGCTTCTGTGCATATATGCAGCAGAAGCTCTCTCATATACCCGGCTTCAGGTCTGGCACTCACATACCACGCCGCTCCTTCACCGAACGTGTTACGGGTCACAGCAGGCTCACCTGCAAGATAGTCCTGAGTATATTCAGCATAGGCTTGTGCACCTTCAAGACGTACATACTCGGTCCATAACGATACGGTACTCTCCCCTGCCTGTTCTCTGTTGGCTATCACATTGTACATATGATCCTCAAGCGGATTGAACTCCTCCACCTGAATCCCAAGTACCGTTCTCAAAGGTCCGGGGTAGCCGTTCTCGAAGACTGCATCCTCCTCATCGGCTATACCGCTGAAGAAGCTGGTCACGAAGGTCCCTCCGTTCGAGACGTATCGCTCGACCTGTTGTGCCAGTGATGGTCTCACCATATAGCACAGAGGAGCTATCACCACATCATAGGCACTGAGATCACTCTCCTGGAAGATGATATCTACCGGGATATGTGCATCATAACAGGCGGTGTAGTAGTCAAGGACGATCGCGCGATAGGAGACCTCACCGCTTGGACCGGGTGCATACTCCACAGCCCACCAGTTCTCATAGTCATAGATGATCCCGACGCGGGCTTCGATCTTCGAGGTTGAGAGTTCGGCAAGTTCCTTGAGTTCCTTACCGATCGAGACGACCTCTTTGAAGACACGGGAGTGCTCATCTCCGGTGTGGGTGATGCAGGCAGCATGGAACTTCTCCGCCCCGCGTCTTGACTGACGCCACTGGAAGTACATGACCCCTTCCCCACCGCGTGCGATGGTCTGCATACTGTAGAGACGGTTCAGACCGGGATATTTCACCGTGTTGACCTTACGCCAGTTCACCTGCGAGGGGGACTGCTCGAGGAGCATGAACGGCTTGTCACCGGCAAGTCCTCTCATCAGATCATGATCGAGTGCGTTCCGTGCAGGGTGTACCCCGACTGCAGGGTTCGGATACGAATCCCAGGTGATCACATCGATCTCTTTGGCCCATTTCACATAATCAAGCGGCTTCCACTCCAGCATGAAGTTCGTGGTGATGGGAACATCAGGGGTGATCTCCCGCAGGATGTGTTTCTCGATGAGATAGCAGTTCAGCAGACTGTCGGACATGAATCGCTGGTAATCGAGCACCTGACCTGGATTATGCTGTGTGGTCGTCTGTCTCGGAGGCATGACCTCCTCCCAGCTGTAGTACCACTGACTCCAGAAGGAGGTGCCCCAGGAGGCATTCACCCCGTCGATCGTCCCATAGCGTTGTTTCAGCCAGGTTCGGAACTCGGCAGCACAGGTGTCACAGTAGCACACCGACACATGACAGCTGTATTCATTGTTGACGTGCCACATCGCCAGAGCTGGATGATCCTTATACCGCTCTCCGATCATGCGTACCAGCGCAGCGGTCAGACGGTGGTAGCTCGGACTGTTCGGACAGTAGGTCTGCCGGGAACCGTACCAGAGCCGATTGCCCTGTTTATCGACGGGGAACAGGTCTGGATACCTGCCATAGGCCCATGCCGGTACAGCGGCAGTAGCCGTCGCAAGGTCAGCAGCGATCCCGTACTCTGCGAGCAGGTCCATCACAGTATCGAGCCAGGAGAAGTCAAATGTCTGTTCATCCTTCTGCAGTTTGGCCCAACTGAAGATGCCCAGAGAGATCAGGTTCACTCCCGCCTTCTTCATCAGCTTCATATCTTCTACCCAGTACTCAGGGCCCCACTGTTCCGGGTTATAGTCACCGCCGTATGCGAATCCCTTCAATCTCTCTATACGCATCGTCACCTCTCCTGTACCCTGTCAGAATACCACTCTAGTACTATTTGTTCGATCCCATCGTCAATCCCTGTATGAAATACTTCTGCAGGAAGAGGAAGATCAGGATCGTCGGCACCGCTGCAAGCAGAGCCCCTGCTGTTATGACTGTCCAATCCATGACGTATTGTCCCTGCAGCTTGGCAAGCCCTGCGGTCACCGGCATCAGTTTCTCACTCCTGAGCAGGATCAATGCCCAGATATAGTCATTGAATATCCAGGTGAACTCCAGAGTCGCGATAGCCGCCATCGCAGGGATGACCAGCGGCATGATGATCTTCGAATATATGGTAAAGTCGTTGCATCCGTCAATCCGTGCTGCTTCAGACACCGAATCAGGGATGGTGACCATATAGTTTCTCAGCACGAAGGTACAGAACCCCAGCTGGAAGGCCGTATGGATCCCGATCAGACCCCAGTAGGAATCATAGATCCCCAGCGCTTCTGAGAGTTTGAAGACCGGCAGCAGCAGGATCTGAAAGGGAAGCATCATCCCGCCTACGAAGACACCAAGCAGGATGTTCCTGCCCTTGAAGCGATACTTCGAGAGCGCGAAAGCAGACAGAGATGAGAGATACAGAGTCATCACCAGAGAGGGGATCGTGATGATGAAGCTGTTGGGCAGATACTGCTTCAGATTCCCCCGGTTCCAGGCTGCGATGAAACTGGTGAACTGCAGCTTCTTGGGGAACGAGAGGAACCCATAGGTCATGATCTCGTCATTCGAACGAAAGGAGGTCAGAACGGCTGCCGCGAACGGGATCATCCAGATGGCGACTCCCATGATCAGCAGAAAATAGATTAGAGTCCTCGTAAGTCTTTTTGTCGCTGTTCCTGATCGCATACCCACTCCTATGACTCGTCTTTCATCACTACGTTGAGATAGAGAACGATGAACACAAGACTGATCATGAACAGGATCACGGAGATCGCAGCCCCATAGCCCATCTTGTAGTTATTGAAGGATTCTATGTACATGAAGTTCGCCAGCACGCTGGTCATGTTATAGGGGCCGCCCCGTGTCATGACCGATACCAGATCGAATGCACGCAGGGAATCGATGATACTGATCACCATGACGACGATGGAGATCGGTCTGAGCTGCGGCAGGATGACATGACGGAACGACTGCCACTTGTTCGCACCATCGATCAGAGATGCTTCCACCAGAAACGGATCGACGCTCTGCAGTCCTGCCAGGTAGAGGATCATCACATACCCGACCTGTCTCCAGATCGCTACGGTGATGATCGATCCCAATGCATACTTCGGATCACTGAGCCACCCTCTTGCCAGTTCCCCAAGCCCGGCTGAGCGGAGGACTGTGTTGATCAGCCCCTGAGACGGGTTATAGAGCCAGGACCAGATCAGACCGCAGACAACCAGAGAGAGGACCATGGGGGAGTAGAACAGGGCCTTGAAGGCCTTTGCTCCCCGAATATCTTTATTGAGGGCCATGGCCAGAGCTAGCCCGAAGACCACCGGGACGGTGATGAAGAACCCTATCCAGATGAAGTTGTTCTTGAGCGACAGGAAGAAGACAGGGTCCTTCATCAGCCGTGTATAGTTCCTGAGCCCTTGAAATACCGGTGCTGTCAGCCCATCCCACTTGGTAAGTGACAGATAGAAGGTATACAGCATGGGCCCGATCACCCAGATCATGTAGATCGTCAGCGGTGCGGCAAGGAACAACCACGGAGCAAGAGGATTGTATAAGCGTGATTTCTTTGTCATGAGGACACCTTTATCATAGCAGAGGGGAACAGAATCACCTGCCCCCCTCCTGATTGTTCGATTCGACTTCTTATACGTTCTGTTCCTGACTACTCAGTGAACAGTTCCTGTCGGACCTCTTCCAGACGACTGGTGATCCGATCGATATCGGCTGCAGTATGTCTGTCCCAGAATTCCATGAAGGCATTCATCCCCTCATCTGCCATCTCAGGCGTCGTATCTCTATCATAGAACTGAGCCACGAAGTCTGCGGTATTGATCATCTCGATACCTTTCTTCTGTGATTCATTGAAGATACTCATATCGACTTCACCGTTTGTCGGCAGTCGGCCGAGTTCGTTTGCCGTATACTCCTGGACCTCTTTTGATCCGAAGAATGCCAGCAGGGCTTTAGCCTCTTCAGGGTTCTTCGCATTCGCAGCCAGGAAATAGCCGTCAGTAGGAGCATCCTCACCTACCGGTATGGAAGGATCGATGATGGGGAATCTGAAGAAATCGATATCTGAGGCGATCGATGACGGTACGGAGTCTCTGATGAAATCTCCCATCAGGTACATCGCAGCGCTTCCATCAGCCATGAACGGAATAGCTTCTGACCATGAGTATGCAGCAGGGTCTTCGATGAAGTACCCTTTATCGATCATCTTGCCCCATTCGGTGAAGACGTTCTTCACTCTCTGATCTGCATAGCTCTCTTTGCCGATCATCAGATCGATGTGGAACTGAGGTCCATTCAGTCGCATGTTCAGGTAATCGAACCATGCAGCTGCAGTCCATCGGTATTTGGTACCGATCGCGAACGGGGTGACCCCGTTGCTCTTGAGGGTCTCACAGACATCCATGAACTCATCCCAGGTCTCAGGTTCTTCGATCCCATAGGAATCGAATACGGAGGGTCGGTAGTATACAGCCCACCAGTACCAGCTGGTCGGAAGGAAGTACTGTTTCCCATCCACAGAACTCATGGCCTGCCAGCTCTTCGCATAACTCTGGTTCCATCCCTCGTCTTCCCATACGTCGCTGATATCCATGATCAGTCCCTTGTCGATGAAGAACCGTGCACGGTTCCCGGCGAACCAGGTCATGATATCCGGGGGAGTACTTGCGGTAAGATACGCACGGATGGCGGTCTTGAAATCCTCATGTGCGATGATACTATGCACTACCTCGATGTCCCCGTTCGCTGCAGCGAAATCCGCTACCAGCTTCTCATCTACCCGTCTCGGTTCCGGGTCACCATTCATCGAGTTATAGATGACCATACCTTTTTCTGATGCGCCTGCGGCACCTTCTGTCTGTCCGCTACCCCATATGGGCAGAATCGATGCACACAGGATCAGAGCCAAGAGCATTAATCCTAACTTCTTCATAAAATCCTCCTTAAGATCACATCCCTAACTATATAAGGATATTCATATTATAAATGCTATATCTGAGTCGTCAATCAAAGGATATGTACGAGTTTTCAACTATATGAATATTTATGAAGAAAATCTATTTGTCGCTTCATGAAATACAGTTAGCGGTTGAATATATTGATATAAGATATGCGTACATGAGAGAATCGATGATTAAAAATTGTAATATATACATAACTATAGTAAAATATGAATATGAATGAACAAACATATCAGTTTTCCATCCTCACCGAGCTGGAAAAACAGCTTCCCTATTACCTTGTGGGGGTAGGTGCGAAATATGAGCAGGAGCCCATCAACAGACCGTTCGGGTATCCTGACTTCCAGTGGATCCAGTTCCTCGAGGGCGAGGGAGTCGTCTCCATCCAGGGGAAGGAGAAACGCGTCAGTCCAGGGGAGGCGATCCTGCTGCTGCCGAATGTCGAACATAAGTACCATTCGCTCACTGACAGGTGGATCGTCTCATGGTTCACGTTCGGCGGTTCCCATATCGAGCGTATGCTGCAGACCATCGGTCTGACAGAATCCGGGTTCTTCACGCTATCAGATCCGGTGATCCTCGAGAACATGATCGAGAAAGCACTGTTCATCCTGCAATCTGACCAGCCCCTGAAGGGGCTCGAGGCATCGGCTATCGTCTACACCTTCATCCTCCGTCTCTATCGGTATGTGCACCTCTCTCAGGACGGCTCATTCGAAGTACAGCACCACAGACTCAAAGAGGTCTTCTCCTATATCGAAGAACACTATAGCAGACCGATCTCCATCGCTGACCTTGCTGCGGTGATGGAAGTCTCTCCCCAGCACTTCTGCATCCTCTTCAAGAAGGCAGTCAAGTGCCGTCCGTTCGAGTACATCAATACCTTCAGGATCAACAAGAGTAAGAGCCTGCTGTGCCAGCACTCCGATCTCAAGATCTCAGAGGTAGCCTCGAGCGTAGGGTATGAGAGTGAAAGTTACTTCTGTTCCATGTTCAAGAAGATCGAAGGGACCACACCCAAGCGTTTCAAGCTCCAGGAGAATGGGATCCTCTCCTGAGAAACCTTACATCGTGTTGCATTTCACACACGACCTGCAACAAATTCACCTCATGAAGCTTTCGCGGTGTTGCATAAATATGTAATCATGTGTACTATCCAACCAATTTATATGGGTAAAAACGGTAATTTCACCGTTTTTATTGCATAAATATACACTATCATAAGGATGGCCATGTTGAAAACCGCATATCTTATCCTTTCTGACGGGACGTACTACAGAGGGCTCTCGTTCGGTGCAGTACCCCTGACGATCTCATCGCTGCTGGGCTGCAGCCCGACATACCAGAAGGGCCTCGGGGAAGTCGTGTTCAACACCAGTATGACAGGGTACCATGAGATCCTCACCGACCCCTCCTATACCGGACAGATGGTACTGATGACCTACCCGCACATCGGGAACTACGGTTCGATGCACATCTGGTCTGAGAATGGTCCGGATCAGCGTACCGACAGCGGAGAGATCAAAGCCGCAGGGTTGATCGTTCGGGACTACTACGAAGGACCGGTCCCCCCCGGCAGGGAGACCCTCGAGGAGTTCATGATCAGAGAACAGATCCCCGGTATCACCGGTATCGATACCAGGAGACTGACCCTGTCGCTTCGCGATGAGGGCAGCAGGAACGGGATCATCGTCACCTCAGAGAACGAACAGATCTCGGAACAGGAAGTCTCTACGGTCCTGCAGTGGCTCTGCGGGGTCCCTTCCATGGAGGGGCAGAACCTGGTGGAGGATGTGGGGACCCAGAAGGTCATCACCATCCATGAGAAAGGTTCTTTCCATATGGGACTCATTGATTACGGGATCAAGAACTCGATCATTGACAAACTCGTCGAACGGGATGTGAGGATCACCCTCTTCCCTTCGGATACCACCTATGAGGAACTCACCTCAGTCCCCATCCAGGCCCTGTTCCTCTCGAACGGTCCGGGAGATCCTGCCGTTCTGAGCAGTCAGATCGCACTGATCAGAGCGTGTATCGGCACACTCCCGATCTACGGTATCTGTCTGGGTCACCAACTCATCGCCGAGGCACTCGGAGCCCATACCTTCAAGATGCCCTTCGGTCATCATGGAGGGAACCATCCTGTTCGAGACCTGCTCTCGGGCAGGGTCTTCGTCACCGCACAGAACCATGGGTTCGCAGTCGATCCGACGACGATCCCAGAGCCTGTGAAGGTCTGGTTCACCAATGCGAATGACCGATCGGTCGAGGGATTGCGGCATGAGACCCTGCCGATCATGTCGGTACAGTTTCACCCGGAAGCCGCACCGGGACCGGATGACGGGAATCGTATCTTCGATACATTCCTGGATCAGGCAAGAACATACGTACGAACAGCGGGGGTAGCATGCCAGCAAGAACAGATATAGACTCGATCCTCATCATCGGAAGCGGGCCGATCGTCATCGGACAGGCCTGTGAATTCGACTATTCGGGGACTCAGGCGGTACAGGCACTCAAAGAAGAGGGCTACACCATCATCCTGGTCAATCCCAATCCTGCTACGGTCATGACCACTCCCGGTATTGCCGACAGCATCTATATGGAACCCCTCTCAGTAGAATACGTCGAACAGATCATCAGGAAAGAACGTCCTGATGCCATCCTTACCACCATGGGAGGACAGACAGGGCTGAACCTGACCCTCGAGCTGGCCAAAGCGGGGATCCTCGAACGCTACGGGGTGGAAGTCATCGGAGCAGGGATCGAGTCCATACGACTGGCAGAAGACCGGGGCGCCTTCAAGGAGGTCGTAGAGAGTCTCGGGCTCTTCTCCCCCGATTCGTGCCTTGCCGACTCACTGGAGAAGGCTCTGGCCTTCAAAGCGAAGTCAGGACTGCCGCTGATCATCAGACCGAGCTATACCCTTGGCGGGATGGGGGGCAGCATCGCCGAGAGAGAAGAGGATTTCATCCCTCTTGTGACAAAGGCACTGCAGGCAAGCCCCTCAGGCGAAGCCCTGATAGAAGAGTCCCTGATCGGCTGGAAAGAGTTCGAACTCGAGGTCATGAGAGACCGTCAGGACAATGCCATCATCGTCTGTTCCATCGAGAACATCGACCCGATGGGTATCCATACCGGTGACAGCATCACCGTAGCCCCGATCCAGACCCTCTCGGATACGGAGTACCAGCATATGAGGAATGCCGCGATCGATATCCTCAGAGCTGTCGGGGTAGACTGCGGAGGCAGTAACGTACAGTTCGCCATGAAGCCTGACAGCGACAAGCTGGTGGTCATCGAGATGAACCCGAGGGTATCACGATCCTCAGCCCTCGCAAGCAAGGCTACCGGCTTCCCGATAGCCAGATGCTCTGCAAAGCTGGCAGTCGGGTATACCCTTGATGAGGTGACCAATGAGATCACCGGAGTCACGGCATCCTGCTTCGAGCCAGCCCTTGACTACTGTGCTGTGAAGGTCCCGAGGTTCGAACTGGAGAAGTTCCCCATGGCCTATTCCGCACTCGGTACACAGATGAAGAGTGTCGGGGAGACCCTTGCGATCGGCAGGACACTCAATGAGGCACTCAACAAAGCCATTCGTGCTACCGAACGATCCTATGAGGGGCTCGAGCCGTTGACAGGCTATGCTGCCGAAGAGATAGAACGGATCCTCTGCTCTGCACATCCGCTGAGGATCTTTGCCATCTACACGACCCTCACCGAACAGGGCGCTGCTGCTGTTGAAGCGATAGGGAAGAAGACCGGCTACGACAGGTGGTTCCTCTATCAGATGCTCAGACAGATCGAACTGGAGAAGACCATCAAGAACTCCTTCGGGGATACCGCTGAACAGTACAGCCTGCTGCTTGATGCCAAACGGATGGGCTTTTCCGATCTCCATATCGCACGACTGACCGGATTACCCGCGAAGGAGATCGAGGCACTGCGTGAGACCCATGCCATAACCCCTTCGTATCATCTGGTCGATACCTGTGCCGGTGAGTTCAAAGCACAGACTCCCTACTTCTACTCGACCTACGGAGAGATCGATGAGGGAGAATCGCTGAAAGACGACGGGATCATCATCCTTGCCAGCGGACCGAACAGGATCGGGCAGGGGCTGGAGTTCGACACCTGCTGCACCCTGGCCTCCAAGGCATACCAGCGGTACGGAAGTAAGACGATCCTGATAAACTCGAATCCTGAGACGGTCTCGACCGACTTCAACACCTCTGACCGCCTATATCTGGAACCGCTGACCTATGAGCATGTGGTTGCGATCATGAAGAAGGAACAGGTCCCGCGGGTCGTCGTCCAGCTGGGAGGGCAGACCCCGCTCAACCTGGCAGAGAAGCTGCAGGAAGCCGGTGCTGAGATCATCGGCACCTCCATAGAGAGCATCAACGATGCTGAAGACCGGGGGAAGTTCTCTGCTCTCATACAGAAACTCGGGCTCAGACAGCCTGAGAACCAGATGGCCGGCAGTCATGAGGCCATTCGCCGTGCCGCCCACCAGATCGGGTTCCCGGTCCTGCTGCGACCCTCCTTCGTTCTTGGAGGAAGAAGCATGTTCATCGCCTACAACGATGAGGAGCTCGAAGAGTTCCTTACCAAGGGGATCGAAGTATCGCAGAAGGCTCCGGTACTGGTAGATCAGTTCCTCGAAGATGCATTCGAGTATGACCTTGATGCCATAGCTGATGGATATCATGTCTACATCGGCGGGATCATGCAGCACATCGAGGCTGCAGGGGTCCACTCAGGAGATTCTGCCTGTGTGTTCCCTCCCTACAAATCACAGCCTGAGATCCTCGCCGAGATGAAGCACGCCGCGGTCGCTATCGCCCGTGAGACCCATATCCACGGATTCCTGAACATCCAGTTCGCACAGAAAGATGATAAGCTCTATGTTCTGGAAGTGAACCCGAGAGCATCACGAACCATCCCCTTTCTTTCGAAGAACTCGAGTGTGAACCTGATCGATGCCGTCGTACGATCCTGGATGGGAACTGATCTTAACGAGCAGGGACTTGTCGGAGAGGACGGGATCGGAGAAGGGTACTGTACCACAGGCTGGGCCGTCAAAGAAGCGGTCTTCTCCTTCGACCGGTTCACTGACATCGACCCGGTCCTCGGTCCTGAGATGCGATCGACCGGGGAGGTCCAGGGATCAGGGAGTTCCTTCGCTGAGGCCTTCTACAAGTCTCAGATCGGTGCAGGGAACAGACTCCCGAAGAAAGGGAAAGTCTTCATATCGGTGAACAAGAGAGACCGAACGACCATCATCCCCATCGCACGGAAGTTCGAAGCATTGGGATTCACCATAACAGCCACACGAGGGACGGCACGAGATCTGTTCGATGAGGGAATCCTCTGTGAAGTCATACTGAAAGTACATGAGGGACATCCGAACATCATCGATAACATCCGGAACAATCGGGTGGATCTGGTCATCAACACCCCCATGGGGTTCATGGCAAAGAAGAGCGATGATGACATCAGGACCGAGGCTATGAGGATGAAGATCCCCTATACCACTACGATGAGTGCAGCCGAGGCAGCAGTCGGAGCGATCGCCTACCAGATGAGTTCGGAACCGCAGGTGCTTCCCCTGCCCCCGTACAGACAGTGACCTCTCCTCAGTCATGAGAATACAGACATAAAAAAAGAGAGGCTGCCAATGGATCACACCAGCGGCAGCCTCTCTTTCTGTTTTCCAGTTCGTTCTAGAGGATCTTACTCAGCACCTCAGTCAGTCTTCGTACGAAGTCGGTAGGGTCTTTGATCATGACACCCTCTGCAAGCAGTGCCTGATCGAGCAGGATGTTACTCACATCAGAGATCATATCGGCATCACTGAGATCAGCGATCTTCTGAACGATCGCATGATCGGGGTTCACCTCGAGGATCGGTGTGAAATCGGGGAGCTCGGTCTGTCCCATGGCTTTGAGCATCTGCTGCATCTGCACTGTGGGGTCGTTCTCATCGACGACCACGCATGCCGGGGCATCTTCAAGCCGTGATGATGCGACAACATCCTTCACCCGCTCACCGAGAGCCTCTTTGATCTTATCGAGTACCGGTTTGGCTGCCTTCTCTTTCTCTTTATCTTCGTCAGTCTTGATATCCTCAGCAGCACCGGACTTGTTGATGGCCTTCAGTTCCACATCCTTGTATCTGCCGATGGTCGGGATCACGATATCATCGATCTCATCATCCATGATGAGCACCTCGAAGCCTTTGTTGGTATACCCCTTCATCAGTGGTGAGTTCTTCAGGGTCTGTTCACTTCCCCCGGCAATATAATAGATCGCTTTCTGATCCTCAGACATACGCTCTTTGTAGGCAGCGAGGCTGGTATAGCCTTCGACTTCGGTGGACTTGAATCTGATCAGTTCCAGCAGCGTATCCCTATTGGCATAATCTGAGTAGAGACCCTCTTTCAGCGGTCGATTGAACTCCTTGATGAATTCGGTATACTTCTCGGGATTCGACTCTGAGAGCTTTTGGAACTCTCCAAGGAGTTTCTTCACCGATGCTGATTTGATACTGGCCATCACGCGGTTCTGCTGCAGGATCTCACGGGAGACGTTCAGCGGCAGATCCTCTGAATCGATGACGCCCCGTACGAATCTCAGGTACGGCGGCAGCAGCTCTTTCTCATCGTCAGTGATGAACACTCGCTTCACATAGAGCTTCACACCGGGCTTGTAGTCTGCCTGATAGAGATCGAAGGGAGCTTTCTTCGGGATGAAGAAGAGCGTGGTATACTCGATCGTACCTTCGGCACGGGTATGGATATAGAACTGGGGATCTTCAAAGTCAGTGGTGATGCTCTTATAGAACTCATGATAATCATCATCTGTCAGCTCTGATTTGGATCGCTTCCACAATGCGGCAGCCGTATTGATCTGTTCGATCTTATGCTCTACCTTCTTCTCCTTGTTATCTTCACCCTCATAGGACTCCTGATCGAACTCCAGGAAGATCGGGAACGCGATGTGGTTGGAGTACTTCTTCACCAGCTGTTCGATCTGCCATCTGTTCACATACTCATCACCCTCTTCGTTCACTTCCAGGATGATCGTAGTCCCCTGCTCTTCCCGTTCAGCAGCTTCGACCGTGTAGGCGTTCTTCCCGTCACTGCTCCACTTCCATGCCTGGTCCTCTCCAGCCTTTCTGGTGATGACCTCGACATGATCGGCTACCATGAAGCAGGAGTAGAAACCGACTCCGAACTGTCCGATCAGGTTCGCATCCTTCTTTGCATCACCTTTCATCTGATCGAGGAACTTCTTGGTCCCTGACCGTGCGATGGTCCCAAGCTGCTTATCGAGATCTTCCTGGCTCATACCGATACCGTTGTCCCGGATCGTGAGGGTCTTCTTCCCGTTCTCATTGAAAGTGATATCGATCCGTGGATCAAAATGGAGAGATTTGAATCCCTCATCGGTAAGGGTCAGGTATTTCAGTTTATCCAGTGCATCTGATGCATTCGATACAAGTTCTCTCATGAAGATCTCTTTATGAGAATAGAGAGAGTGGATGATCAGGTTCAGTAGTTGGTTGACTTCGGTCTTGAAACGCTTCTGTGCCATGGTGCAATACTCCTTATGTCTTTAGCTCGTACATACATATGTGTTATGAACTGACGAACGAGTAGATCGTCTGTGAAAACATACTAATTTTTTCCGGTACCCGGCAAGATAATCTTCCATAAAAAAGCCGTTTTTACCCTCTGCACGGAAAAAAGGCCGCCATACGGCGGCTCTCACTGCATGTTCAACAGACTTCTAGTACAGACCGGTCATAGAACCGATGGTAAAGACCACGGTAGAGAGGATCAGAGAACCCAGCAGGGTCATCAGTAATCCCGCTTTCGCGAAGTCCGCGATGGAGAAGTACCCCGCAGAATAGGGTATGACGTTTGTCGGGGAGGAGGTGACCAGGATGAACGCGAGCGAAGCGACAAGCGATGCCGGCAGGGCTACTGACATGACGGGCAGACCAAGGGAGACTGCCAGTTCTATCATGATCGGGATGATGATCGTAGCAGTGACGGTATTGCTCGAGAAGATGATCTTGAGCATGGAGATCATGAAGACGATCACGAAGACCATCAGGAAGGACGGGAGGCCTCCGATACCTGAGAGCAGGACCACTGACAGCCAGCGGGCTGCCCCGGTGGTATAGAGCATCATACCAAGAGAGATCCCTGAGACGATGAGGATGATCCCGCTCCATGATACCTGTGATTCGATCTTGCTCCACCCGATACGGGTGACCTTTGGCAGGAAGAAGAGACAGGAGGTGAACATGACTGGCATGGAGATCGGGATGTTGATACCGATCCACTTCTCCAGCAGCGGGGAACCGAGCCACAGCGCCACAGTGATCAGAAAGAGGATGGTCGTGATGATCTCCTCTCTTCTCATGGGAGGGAACCGCTCGAACTCCTGTCTGAGTTCTTCCTTCGACTTCTCCAGATGGGTCATCTCCGGTTTGAAGAAGATCATCAGGACGACCCAGGCCACAGGAGTCATCAGCAGGCCTGCCGGTACCCCATAGACCATCCACTGTGCGAAGTTGATATCTATCCCTGCCATCGATTTGATGAAGCCGATGGCAAGCGCATTCGGGCCGGCCCCCGAGGGGGTCCCGATCCCGCCGATGATCGACCCCCAGGCACAGGCGATCAGCAGGGCTCTGCCGAAGTTGCTCTTCAGGGGCTGTATCTTCTCCTCTTCAAGGATCCCCACCGCCAGAGGCATCAGCATCGCTGCCACAGCCATATTGGTGATCCACATCGACAGGATGGTCCCGGTCAGCAGGAATCCGAAGACGATGCTCTTCGTGTTGTTCCCGGTCTTGGAGAGGATCCATACACCGATCCTCTTGCCGAGCCCCGACGTCGTGATGAATGCGGAGAGGATCAGGACTCCGATGAAGAAGGTCACCGTATCACTGCCGAACCCCTCTTTCACGATGACTTTATAGGTATCGACCTTGAAGAGGGTCAGCAGCACGATACTCAGCATCCCGGTGATATGAAAGGGGATCGCTTCGGTCATCCACAGGACCAGAGCGAAGAGCAGTACGCCCATAGCGGCCTGTCCTGTAGCAGTGAGTTCTGCTGATCCTGCGTACCTGACCGAATCCGCCAGGGGGATCGCCTTCATCACCAGCATCAGTACCACAGCGGCAACGAAGTAGATGATCTGTTTGAGTTCTATTTTCTGGTGGTCCTGTAAACTCATCAGTGTTCCTTTTTGTTCAGATGTATTATTTCAGCAGTTCCTGCAGAAGCTCCCCGACGAATCGCGGACGCTCTGCAACCAGAGCTCCAGCCTCGGTGAGGGCCTTGATCTTTCCTTCGACCGTACCCTTCCCCCCGGTGACGATAGCACCGGCATGGCCCATTCGCTTACCTTTGGGTGCGGTCCTCCCACCGAGGAAGGCGACTACCGGTTTGGTGAAGCGTCCGTCTCTCATCGCCTCGGCTACCTCCTCTTCCATGGTCCCGCCCAGTTCCCCTATGATCACTACGGCATCGGTCTCCCGGTCCTGCTCATAGAGGGGCAGCATCTCTGCGAATCTGGTACCCGGGACAGGGTCCCCGCCGATGCCGATCAGAGAACTGACACCGAACCCGGCACGAACGACCATCGCGGTTACTTCATTCGTGAGAGAACCACTTCTGGTCATCACACCGATACGCCCGGGGGTGTAGACACGCTCGATCCAGTAGGGGAACATCCCCATCATCGCCGTTCCCGGACTGATCACTCCAGAGGTGTTCCCCCCGACGACCATCGCACCGTTCGATCGTGCCGCTGCACGGATCTGTACCATCTCATGAAGCGGGATACCGTCAGCGATGGTGACGATCTTCTGAATCCCGCTATCCAGGGCCTCGAAGACGGCATCTTTGGTGAACCTCGGAGGGACGAACAGCATGGCTGCATCGATCTCATGCTCTGCTGCGGCTCGTCGTACCGAGTGGTAGACCGGACGCCCTTCGACTTCCAGTCCTTCCTTGCCCGGGGTGACCCCGGCTACGACCTGTGTTCCCAGATCTATCATGTGCTTCGTCCAGAAACTTCCCTCTTTACCGGTCATTCCCTGAACAAGGACTCTTGTATCGCTTTCAATGAATATACTCATGATCAGCACGCTCCCTTGGCAATAGCGACCGCTTTTCGTACTGCCTCTTCGGTATCGAACAGGGGTTCCAGTCCGGCAGCTCTCAGGATCCTGACAGCCTCTTCCTCATTGGTACCACGGATGCAGGTGACGATCGGCCGATCAGGGTGCAATCGATTGATGGCATCAACGATACCCTCTGCCATCACATCAGCTCGTGCGATGGTCCCGAAGGTCACCATGAGGATGACCTTCGATTCATTCTGGAGGCACAACTCCATGGCCCGTACAGCCTTTCGATAGTTCGGTCCACCGAACTCAAGATAGTTGGCTACACTACCGCCTTCATAGTTGACCAGGTCGTATACGGTCGTAGTCAGTCCTGCACCGGCACACATCAGACTGATGTCGCCATCGAACTGCAGGTAGGGGATCCCCTCCTGTGCTGCTTCGAACTCCATATCACTGTCATAGTAGGCTCTCGTGCGTTCATACCCCTTCTGCCGGTGCATGGAATTCTCATCAATGATCAGCTTCCCGTCCCCGGCGATCACCTCAGCCTGTTTCGAGACGAACAGAGGGTTGATCTCGACCAGTTCTGCATCATAGGCTTCAAAGATCGCATAGAGGTTGGTGATCACCTTCTTCGTCTGTTTTGCGACATCTCCGTTGAGGCCGAGCCGATAGACCAGATCATTCACCTGATACGGCATCAGGCCGATCGTGATATCGACCGGTTCCTGTACGATCTTCTCCGGATCGGTCTGTGCGAGTGTCTCGATCTCCACCCCGCCGGCGGCACTGGCAATGATCAGAGCCGTCGCAGCGACAGGGTCCACCGTCACTGAGAGATAGATCTCACGGTCAATATCAACGGCTGACTCCACCAGGAGCATGGGGACCTGTTCGCTCCCCAGCAGCCGCTGCGCTTCGGTGACGGCCTGTTCCTCTGTCCTGACGAACGGGATCAGTCCTGCTTTACCGCGACCGCCGCGGAGTACCTGAGATTTCAGGACACAGGGAAGTCCGATCTCCCCGAGTACCTTCTGTACCTCAGGTACGGTCTCAACCAGCACACTCGGAGGGACAGGTATGCCATGTGAACGAAAGACCTCTTTAGCCTGGTATTCAAACAGTTTCATCGATAACCCCTTTATGCCTTGCCCTGACCGGCTCTCTTGTTCAGATACGCACCGAAGATCTCATCATCCGTAGGCTTTACCACCGGAAGGAGCTTCGAGAGCCAGGTGATGTTGAGAAAATGTCTGTAGTTGATGTTCTCGGTCGTGATGTTCCCGCCCCAGGTACCGCAGCCGAGGGTGACCGTGCTGGGCATACCGTTGAAGAAGTTACCGCCGTTCGCCGGTGCCTGCGGCTGATTCACCATGATCCGGCTGGTCTTCATATGCATGCCGAGATACTCGCTATAGGCTTCGTTGTGTGTGTGAATACCGCAGGAGTGGCCGGTACCATTATGGTCGGTGATCTCCTTGAGCAGGCCGTACCCCTCTTCGAAGGTCCGGTATCTCCATACGGTCAGTACAGGAGAGAGCTTCTCCTTGGAGAATCTGTCCTCCACTACCGGGAGCGTCCCCTCTACGATGAGCATCCGCCTGTCTTCGGGGATCTCAAGCTGCGCATCAGAGGCGATCACCTGAGCACTCTTTGCGACGATCGCCGCGTTGAGTGCCATATGACCCTTCCTGTTCGGTCTCCACATCCACTTCTCAAGGACGCTCTTCTCTTCAGCGGTGCAGAGGTACCCGCCCTCTTCGATCAGATACTCCATCATGCGATCATAGACCGAATCATGGACGATGATCGAATTCTCCGATGAACAGGAGGTGGCATAGTCGAAACATTTGCTCAGCGCCACCTTCCGTGCCGCTTCTCTCACATCGGCATCCTCTGCGATGATCTGTACGGAGTTCCCCGGTCCGACACCATAGGCTGGTGTCCCGCTGGAATAGGCTGCTTTCACCATAGCCCCTCCCCCGGTTGCCAGGACCAGATCCACCTGTCGCATCAACTCTCCAGTCGCAGGTATCGAGGGTTCTTCGATGATCTGGATGAGGTCCTCAGGGGCCCCCACGTTTCTCAGCCCTTCGCGCATGAACTTCACAGCCAGTGCCGATGCGTTCTTTGATGCAGGATGGGGTGCGAAGATCACGGCATTACGGCCTTTGAGGATCGAGAGGGCATTACTGCCAGGTGTCGCTGTGGGATTGGTCACCGGCGTCAGGGCTCCCACCACTCCGACCGGCTTCGCATACTTGAAGATCTGTTTCTTCAGGTCTTCTTCGATCAGACCGACCGATGGAGCATGCTGTATATCATTGAGGACACCAAGGATCTTCCCTTTGTGCTTCGCGATCTTGTCCTTCACATTTCCCATACCGGTCTCTTCGACGGCGAGTTCGGCAAGCAGCCGGATGTTCTCGTCATTGTAGACTTCCCAACCGACCGCGACACACACCTCATCGATCTGCTCCTGGGTATATTCTGCGACCTGTTCCTGTGCCGCATGAGCCCGGTGCACAAGCTCTGTGATCATTTCTGTGATCTTCTGTTCATCCATGGTTCCCTATGCTCCTTATCGCTATCTGCTTAATTACTTACTTTGTGAAAGTAACTATACCATACGATGAAGGCATCTGTCTATGAGAATAGATAGAAATTTAGCATATCAAGTCGGCTGAACAGAGACCCTGCAGAGGCAGAAAAGGGTCCATGAGACCGACCCGTCTGTTCGTCTTCGAACCTATGTACGTTTCACTTAGCCTGCATCACCCAATAAATCTACATGTTTCCAATTTTTTGGATACGTTTTATTGTATGTTTCCAATATGCTGCAAGCCTTCACGTTAAGAGCATGCAGCTCCATCCATTTCCTATGACCATAGGTGTTCAAGTAACTCCGTTCAGGAAGAATACGTGAAGCTCGAGGCGAAGCTTCGTAGGTATAGAGTACAGGCTCTCATACACTCCGTAGTCGAACACTAGATTTCATAAGAGCCTGATATCTCAAAACGACTCAGCTGTGTAAGCATTGTCTATTCACAGGCTTGTCGTTCTCTACGCAGAAGTCAAGATAAGAAGATCTTAATAGATTCTCATGGATCGCTCCTGACTTATGTGGACAAATAAAAAAAACCGCTCTCCCTCATCTAAGAGGAGAAGCGGTAACCCCCTTTTGCATCCCATAATCCTGTTACAGATATACAGGTAACAAAAAAAATATCGCAAATCCGGCAATCGCGATATCACAGTCGTTTCTAATCGACATAGAATATTATACATCATTTTCTCATAATGCAAAGGGAAACTTTTTTTATTCAGACTGATTTTGTAACCATCCTGTTATCTTTGACGTTTTACTGTAAAGTGTAAGGATCTTACTGGTGTTCTGCAGTGAATATCGCACACAGTTCACACGCTGTACGCCGGAAAAACATGATATACTGAGGGTACGGAGGACGACCATGAAAAGATGTTCGATTATCTTTCACAGCGTTTCAGGCAACTGTTATATCATCGCCACTGCTTTTCAGGAGGCATTACAGGCTGAGGGGCTCGATGCAAGGCTCTACCGTGTTGAGGACAGCGATCTGCACATCTGGGCGAACAAGCTCGAGATCGCGAACGACTACTATGAAGAGATCCTCGCCCTGCCTATAGCCAATTCCGAGACCCTGCTGAAAAGTGACCTCATCATACTGGGCAGCCCGACGTACTTCGCGAACGTCTCTGCCGAGATGAAGAGTTTCATGGATTCTTCATCCATCTACTTCGATGATGGAAAACTGACCGGAAAGTACTTCTCCTGCTTCACCAGCTGTTCTCTTATCGAGGGGGGAGGAACCCTGTGTCTGCAGAATATGATCCACTATGCACAGCATATGGGTCTCATACACATCCCGCTTGGCCGTCAGGTCAATCATATCGATGAGAAACAACCGGTCTCCGGTATTCTTCACTGCTCCGGCGAGGAGAGTCATATCAGACCTTCTGATAAACTGGGTAAAGCCCTGGACTTCTATGCCGCGATCCTGGCAGATACCGTCAAGAAGGATTGACCTCCTTCGTTCATGATACCAGCAGGCCGGAAGCGATTCCGGCCTGCTGGTGTCATGGCTGCTTTCTGAAGAGCGAAGTGACAGTCCTTTTCACCCTCTCCCAATAGCTCAAACCGTACTTCTCCGTCAGATCCCTCGCTGCATGCTCGACCGAGAGATCCGAATGGTACTTCTCCTTCAGCTCCTCCCAATGCCGAACCACCCACATGTAGAGGTCCCCTTCGGTCCTCCCGGGGAACTTGCCCAGGACTCTGTTCTCCCTGAAGTTCTCGATGATGGGAAGATACACGTGTTCATACCAGGCATCTGCAGCCTCTTCGAAGGGGATCTCAACATTGCGGTCTTCGTTGAGATAGTACTTATGGACATTGATATGGTGAAGCATCTCGGTATACCGTCCCGGACTGGTGAACGTGATCTGGGTGATCAGTCTGTCTTCGGTGAGCTGATACGCTTCAAGGAACCGCTGGCGTTCATACTCGATGACTTTCTTCTTCAACTGCCGCATGGACATGCCCGGTTCGGGTGTGATCTCCGATCCAAGCTCTACGATGGTCGCATCCACGTACTCGATGCCTCTGGACTTGGCGACCGAGACCCGATGGTTCCCGTCACGGACGAAGTAGGCATCCCCGATCTTGTAGACACTGATCGGCGGCAGCTCCACATACTGCATATGAGCCCGGTCGATACTCTGCCAGCGACCTCTGAGCATCTCCTTCTTGGGGAAGAAGGTGCTGTTGAAGTCCTGATACCGCCCCTCACTGCCGACGATCCTGCTGATGGGGATCGGCTTGACCCCTATATAGGTCTCGGTCTTCGGCCGGAGCAGCTCCTTGACATCATACAGAGACAGCAGATCGCTCCGCTTCATCTGCAGGGATGACAGGAACAGTTCGAACTGTGCTTTCCGTCTTGCCCGTGCAAAATCTTCCTGTGCCTGCTGCTGTGCTATTCCACTCATATTATCTATCTATCTCCAGTACATGACTCTTGAACACATTCACGACGCGAGTCTCATGATAGAGTCCTTCACGCTTCTCATTCAGATCAAGCAGATGCACATGGCCATGCACCAGATAGGCCGGCTTGAAGACTCTCATCAACCAGAGGAAAGCTTTGAACCCCCGGTGGCAGCGATCCTCTTTGTCATGGATACCGAACGGCGGCGCATGGGTCACCACGATATCGATCCACCTGTGGTATCGGATCCGATAATAGATCAGTTTCGGGATATGTCCAAGGATCTTCCTGTACATCTGAGAGTCACTGTACTGATTCTTCCCGTTGTTGTATGTATACGAACCACCCAACCCCATCAGCAGCAGACCGGTCTTCTTGTCCCTGACCAGTGTACTGCCAATATAGGTCGATCCATAATAGTTCTTCGTTAAAAAGCTGTAACCGGTAGCGAACTCATTCTCCGTCCCGTCCTTGATGAAATCACTCAGATGTTTGAGATTATGATTGCCGAAGACGAAATAGAGGGGTTTGTTCAGACTGCTGACGATGAAACCATAGTAGCGAAGCGGGAGATCACCCGCCCCGAGCACAAATGAGATATCGCCGTAGCGTTCCTTGATATTCTCAGAATAGACCAGAGAGTCGATCTCATCGGAAACACATAGCACCTTGATCATGCAGACACCTTACTGGAGAAGAGTTAGTTCGTGTACGCTCTGATTATAGCATGGTGTTCTGGATACTGCCTCAGCAATCGATCAGCAGACCCATGGGTATAATCCTCCGGATCATACTCCGGGACCACCACACAGCCGAAGAGCGCATAGGCTCCACCATCAAGCAGTCTGGTTCCCTGCCATACCCCGGCAGGGACTACGGAGGTGAGGACCTCTCCCCTCTCAAGATGCGGCCCGAGTATGATGTGTTCACATCTGCCGTCAGGATAGATGAGCACCTGTTCTGCAGGGTCACCTCGGTAGAAGTTCCAGATCTCCTCGGATCCCAGTCTGTGAAGAGATGAGAACGAGTACCCATCGATCAGATAGTAGATCAGGGAGCAGAGCTTCTTACCTGAGACATGCTCGTTCTCAGAGGTATACTGCCGCCTGAAGTACCCCCCCTCCTCGGGTAGTGGGAGGAGGCCGAGCTGACTGATCAGCTCTCTGGCCGCCTGTTTCCCTTCTACCATATGGCAAGGACTCCCCTGATCAGAGAGGCGAACTTGTCACGGACAAGAGCTCCGGTCTCCATGACCTCCTGATGGTTCAGGGGCTGATCGAGGATCCCGGCTGCCATATTGGTGATGCAGGAGATTCCGAGGACGCGCATCCCTGCATGGGCTGCAGTGGTCACCTCAGGGACGGTAGACATCCCCACGGCATCTGCACCGAGGATCTGAAGCATCCGTATCTCAGCCGGCGTCTCGAAGCTGGGTCCGGCCATATGAGCATAGACACCCCGTACCAGTGAGATACCCAGATCACGCCCTACCTGCAATGCTTTTTCCTGCAGTACTCGGGTATAGGCATCACTCATATCGTTGAAACGGGGTCCGAAATCGGGAAGGTTCGGTCCGCGGAGCGGGCTCTGGTCAAAGAACTTGATGTGATCGGTGATGATCATGAGGTCCCCGGGAGTGAACGCGGGGTTGCAGCCGCCGGCTGCATTGGTCACCAGCATATCACGGATCCCGAGCTGGTACATCACACGCACCGGGAAGGTGACCGCATCCATCTCATAGCCTTCATAGTAGTGGAACCGCCCCTGCATGACCAGTACCTGTCTGCCTTCCAGCTCTCCGATCACCAGTTGCCCTGCATGTCCCTCTACGGTCGACTGGGGGAAATGGGGGATAGCACTGTAGGGGATCGTGACAGGGTCTGAGACATCATCACCCAGGACCCCGAGTCCTGAACCGAGGATCATCCCGATCCGGGGCAGCTGCACTAGGCGCTCTCTGATAAAGCTAGCAGCTTCATTGATCATTTCCATCGTGTACATATATCCTCCTGTCACCTTGCCTGATACGTCTATATCTGCAGTATATCACAGACAGCAGAAATCGGGTAGGAGGATGAGCCTTAGTGGCTCATCCGTCCTCCCACAGAACCGTACGTACCGTTCGGTATACGGCTCCTTGTCAGTTCACGCACTCTCTGGCATAAAGGCCAGAGAACCATCGCCATCCCTTTTCATAGA
>JAIPFY010000098.1 GCA_021736385.1 Spirochaetia bacterium
GACCCTCTTCTGTACTCTGTTCATATATGACCTGCTTTTCATGGTGTTATGACTACCAATATACTCATAAACACTATACGATACCACAAAAAATTCACAGAAGTGCCAGAAAGGCTTCCCGTTCGATCTCCACCGCCCCCAGACTCTCAGAATGGGGGTTGGTGACCTGGAAATCGATGAAGTCCAGTCCCTCGTGGCTGATCAGATCGGTATAGAGGGTATGGAATGCCAGTTTCGAGGCATTGGAGACGCTGGTGAACATCGACTCCCCACAGAAATAGTGTCCCATATGCAGCCCATAGAGCCCACCTGCGAGCTTGGCACCATCCCAGACCTCATAGGAGACGGCATACCCGAGTTCATGCAGGAGCTGGTAGGCTTCTACCATATCCTCGGTGAGCCAGGTGCCGCTCTGTCCCGGTCGGGGGATCTCCTTGCAGGCACGGATGACCTGCTCGAAGGCCGTGTTACGGGTCACTGTCAAGGAGGTACGGCGGATGAATCGTCTCATGGAATGGGAGAGGTGGTAGTTCCCCGGGAACAGGATGCATCGCCGGGGAGGGTTCCACCACAGGATGGGCTGATGGGGATCGAACCAGGGGAAGACCCCCTGTTCATAGGCAGACAGGAGGATCCCGGGAGAGAGGTTCCCCCCGACCATGACGATCCCGTACTCGTCCAGCGGGTCGGGTTCGGGGAACGTTATGCGATACTGGTCGCTCAGATACGGCAGATCATCACCACTACAATACATCGATACAGGGCCCCTTCCAGTGTACTCAGGGATTGATGACCGTCTCTCCGGAGAGAAAGACCAGATCCACCTTCGCCGGCTGTTCAGCGATGATCTTCATCAGAGCCGCATGATCTGCGGCCTTGCCTTCGGTCAGTTTCACATCGACAGTGATCAGACCTCCCTGCTTCAGGTCGCCGAAGAGGATGCTGTCCACGAAGTAGTCTTTCAACCGGTCCTGGATCACACGTGCGATATTCCTCGCGCCGAACTCAGCAGAGTACCCGAGGGAAGCGAACCACTCACGTGCAGCTTCGGTGACGGTGATCGTCACCCGCTTCTTCTGCAGCTGCACTTCGAACTCAGCGATCTCCTTATTGACGATCGAGAGGATCTCCTCATGTCCCAGTCGCCTGAAGGTGACGATCTTATCGAGTCGGTTCCTGAACTCAGGAGAGAATATCTTCTCCAGCGCGATACTCACCGAGGAGTCGTCCACGCGATTATCGACGAACCCGATCATGCGCTTGCCCAGATCCCTTGCCCCGGCATTACTGGTCATGATCACGATCACATTCCTGAAATCTGCCTTCCGACCGAGGTTGTCGGTCAGGGTCGCGTAATCGAGGATCTGCAGCAGCACGTTGTAGATGTCTGCGTGGGCCTTCTCGATCTCATCGAGCAGCAGCACTGCATGAGGCTGTCTTCTGACGGCATCGGTCAGCAGTCCCCCCTCATCGAAGCCGACATAACCGGGAGGTGAACCCACCAGACGGCTGACGGTATGCTTCTCCTGATACTCACTCATGTCAAACCGAAGGAGCGGTACACTCAAGGTCTTGGAGAGCTGTACACACAGTTCGGTCTTCCCCACTCCCGTCGGTCCGACGAAGAGGAACGAGGCTACCGGTTTCCGCTCTTTGGTGAAGCCGGCACGGGAACGCTTGATGGCGTTGACCACCGTCTCGATGGCAGCATCCTGTCCGAAGAGGTTCTTCTTCAGCTCAGGCTCCAGCAGTTTCAGCCGATCGATCTCGGATCTGCTGATACTCTCGACCGGGACCCTCGCGATACCTGCGACGATCTTCTCGATGAACCTGGCATCGATCCGCTTTCTCGGTCCTTCCTGTTTCTGCTTCCCGAGTTCGGTATCTATGGTACTGTGACCTACTCCCTCTTTGTCGAGGTAGATGATATTCCGGTGTATGTCATCGGAGATGGTTATCTTGTGGTCCTTCTTGAAATCTGCAGACCCCGCGACCCTCAACTGCATGGCTGCTCCCGCCTCATCGATCACGTCGATGGCCTTGTCCGGCAGCGCACGGTCATTGATGAACTTGCCTGAGAGTTCTACGGCACTCTTGAGCGCCGATTCGGTGTAGTGGACCCCATGATACTGTTCGAACCTGCTGCGCAGCCCTTTGAGGATCTTGAGGGTCTCCTCCTGACTGGTCTCGGGTATGTCGACCTTCTGGAATCTTCTTGAGAGGGCTCCATCCTTGCTGAAGATCTTCTTGAACTCATCATCGGTGGTCGATCCGATACACCGGATCTGGCCGTCGGCAAGGGCTGGCTTGAGCAGGTTCGCCCCGTCCACAGCACCTCCTGAGACGGATCCCGCACCGATGATGGTATGGATCTCATCGATGAAGAGGATGGCATTCCTGTCACTCAGTTCGTTGAGGATGGCTTTCAGGCGCTCCTCGAAGTCACCACGATACTTGGTTCCTGCAAGCAGGCTGCCCATATCGAGTTCGAAGACCTCAGCGCCGCGCAGCCGCTCAGGGACCCTTCCGGAGATGATCCTGCTGGCGATCCCTCCTGCCATGGCAGTCTTCCCCACTCCCGGATCCCCCACAAGCACTGGGTTGTTCTTCACCCTGCGGCACAGCACCTGCAGCGTCCTGTCAAGGATCTGCTCTCTGCCGATCAGCGGGTCGATCTTTCCCTGCTCTGCAGCGAGGGTAAGATTCCTCGTATAATGGGCAAGGGCACTGTTGCTGTCCTCTTCTTTCTCTTCTTCGTCCTCTTCATGTATCGGGGAGGTCCGTCCGGAGGGTCTGGGCAGATGTTCTTCTCTGGCCTGACCGGGCAGGTTCTTCTCTCTGAAGGTGGGCAGTCTGTGACTGATCACATCGGTGAGGTTGTACCGGGTGAGCCCGTTCTTCACCAGATAGTAGTTCCCGTAGGTCTCCGGCTCATCGAAGATGGCCACGAGCAGGTCTGCCAGCTCGAGGGTCTCTTTCTGTGCGGTCTCAGTGTGGACCACAGCCTGTTCGATGATATCCTGGAACCCGACGGTCTGTTCCGGTTCCCGGTCACTCTCGAGGTCCAGCACGGGTATGCGCTTCTCGAAGTACTCCTCAAGGTTCTCCTTGAGCTGTTCGAGCTCCACCCCACACTCTCTCAAGACGAAACGGGTCTCATCATAGAAGAGCATGGCATAGAGCATATGTTCGGGTGTTATATATTCATGTCTATGTTCACGGGCAGTGAGGTACGCTGTCCCCAAAGCTTCCTGAACGACTTCTGATACTCTCATCTATCTCCTCCCTGCAGGAGCGGCTTTATGCCTTCTCGACCAGGCACTTGAGAGGATAGTTCTCCTCGAATGCCAGGTGCATGACAGTCTCTGCCTTCGTTCGTGCGATATCGCGGGTATAGGTACCTGCAATACCCTTTCCTTTCGTATGGACTTCCATCATGATCCGTGAGGCCTCAGCCGGGCTCTGATGGAACACATCGCGGATGACCGATACCACGAACTCCATGGTGGTGTAGTCATCGTTGAGCAGGACCACATGGAACAGCGGTGGTTCCTGTATCTGCTCACGAGTCGCTTCGTGCTGACCATACATGATCCTCAATGCTCTTTTCTCTGCCATCTCTTCCTTTCCTGTCGTGGTGCGGTACCTCTATCTACAGTATAACAGAACGGCCGGTTTTCTGCAGTAGCTCATCTCCTGAAAAGAAAGAGTTCCTGCCAACCGGCCCTGGTGCTGCTGACTGCCTCGGCAGTCAGCCTTCGATCCGGTATTACTTACCGTACAGATGCATCAACTCATCGAGCAGTTCGCCGGCAGTACCTTTGCACTGACCGCATACCGTCCCGAGCCCTGTCTGCTCCTGCAGCTGTTCGAACGTCTTGACATCCCCGCTCTTCACCAGTGCCTCTATCTGCTGATCGGTGATGTTCTTGCACTCACAGATGACTTTCGCCACGCTCTTCTTGAAGGGGTTCTCCCTTCCCGCTCTCTCCAGATAATCATCGATCGCCGCCCGCAGGGCCTTGTCTCCCAGCACCGAGCAGTGGAACTTGTGGGTCGGCAGTCCGCCGAGCCGGTCGGTGATCATGGAGGGCGTGAGGTGGTAGGCCTCATCGAGCGTCATGCCGATCGCCATCTCAGACATCATCGAGGTGCTGGCGATGGCACTGGCACAGCCGTAGGTCTTCCATTTGAGATCTACTATCACATCATCTGTCACCTTGATGACGACCAGCATCTGGTCCCCGCAGGCCAGAGACCCTTCCAGTCCTCTTCCGTCTTCCTGATAATCCGGATCGCTGAGGATATTCCTTGGATTCATGAAGTGGTCTTTCACCACATCGGTATAGACCCACTCCTGTATGAAGCTATTACTACTCATAATGTTGACATCTCCCTGATCTTCTTGATGATTGGCGGCAGTCTCTCCAGCACGTAATCGACATCCTCAACGGTGTTGTAGGAACCGAGACTGAACCTGATCGAGCTGTGAGCCAGCTCAGGTCCGAGCCCGAGTTCGGTGAGCACATAGGAGGGTTCGAGGGAGCCGGTAGCACAGGCTGATCCGGTCGAGACGGCTATGCCCTCAAGATCAAGATACAGCAGGATCGATTCTCCTTCAGCTCCGGGGAACGAGACGTTCAGCGTACCCGGGAGGATCGCCTTCTGATTCCCATTCACCGTGATATCGGGTACAGCTGCAAGGAGTCCCTCTCTCAGGCGGTCCCTGAGTGCTCCTTCCCGTACCATCTCTTCGGCCATGGTCGCTGCAGCGAGTTCTGCCGCGGTCCCCAGGGCTATGATCCCGGTATTGTTATAGGTCCCGGCTCTCCTGCCGGCTTCCTGATGACCACCGTGGATGAGGGGGCAGAATGCTATGCCCTTCTTGATGTAGAGAGCTCCGATCCCCTTCGGCGCATAGAGCTTATGGCCTGAGAGGGAGAGGAAATCGACATCGAGCTCACGGACATCGACGGGGATCTTTCCCACTGCCTGCACGGCATCGGTGTGCATCAGAGCCCCGCAGGCATGTGCCAGCCTGGCAGCACCAGAGACATCCAGGATCGTCCCGATCTCATTGTTGGCCATCATCACCGATACGATAGCCACATCATCTCCCATCGCTGCAGCCAGGTCATCCATCTTGAGGTTACCCTGCCCGTCCACATCGATGAAGGTGACTTCGATACCCTTGTCGGTCAGCGTCTGTACCGTCTCATAGATACTCGGGTGTTCGATGCGGGTGGTGACGATACGATTGCGTCCGGTGTTGTCGAAGATGTCTGAGAAGACCAGGTTCAAGACGGTGTTGTTGGATTCAGATCCCCCGCCGGTGAAGACGATCTCCTCAGGCTGTGCTCCTATGAGCGATGCCACCTTGCCGCGGGAGTGTGAGACTGCTGCACTTGCCAGCCGCCCCGGACCATGCATGCTCGATGCATTGCCATAGATATCCAGAGTCTGGAGGATGACCTCCTTGACTTCCGGGGCTATCGGCGTGGTCGCATTGTTATCCATATATACGATACGTTCGTTCATCTATTGTTCTATTCCTTACCTCAGCAGCATCATCTGATCCTGCTGTATGTTCGATAAGTATCACCAAATCATTCAGATACTCATATAGTGATACTAACATACTGATTGGTTACCGCGCCGTCAAGTTTTATGGTACTTAACAGGGCCGTGCATCGTGAGGTGGGGAATCGGGGTCAGGATCCTCGCTGCAGTAGTGGATCCTGCGATACGGGGCGAATCTGAGGTGATGGGCGACCGCCCACTGGACATAGCCGCAGGTCGGGGGAAGATAGCTGGCGAACATGGCCCTGAAGAGATTGACCGACCGGCAGCGGACTTCTTTGGAGAATCTCTGGGCATAGACGGTACAGGTACGGGTCTCCGGGTCATAGAACCTGCACCAGGAATCCATGTCGTACCATACCTGACTGCCTGAGATCGTCTTCTCATGACAGCACAGCCCGCACCGGTTGCAGTGGCCTTCCCACTGCTCATGCTTCAGGGCTCTGTACTGTCTGACCCGTACGATCAGCGGCTGATCTCTCACTTCCGTGTACCTGTACTACCCTTCGCATGGAGTCCCTTGAATCGAATCAGCTGATCGGTATCGGCAGCAGGGTGCAGCTGGATCGGGGAGACGGAGATCCTCCCGCGCTGCACCACATCCATGTCCGAGCATCGCTCAGGGGTGAACTCATCGGTCGTGGTGTTCCCTGTGGTCAGAAAGTAATAGATCACATGTTTTCTCGCCTGATAGGGTTCTATGGAATCACCGTAGGTCCTGCGGTCCGGGAAAGAGACTTCCCAGCCCTGGATGGGACTGGCCGGTACGTTGATGTTTATGAAGATATCGGGGGTCCACAGGGCCACCAGGTCCTCCAGGTGCTCTGCAGTGAACTCGGCTGCTTCGGTGAAGGGGAACGGCGGTGCGAACCCTTCGGCCGAGAGGGCTATGGCCGGGACCTGGTGGAGGGCTGCCTCCCGTGCTGCACCGGCGGTGCCTGAGTAGATGATATCGGTACCGACGTTGTAGCCTTTGTTGATGCCCGAGATGACCACATCCGGGGTCACCGGGATCGCCCCTTTGAGTCCATAGAAGATACAGTCAGCAGGGGTCCCGCTGCAGGTATAGGTTCGTGATTCTATCTCATGGAACTGCACAGGAGTCCTCAGGGTGATCGCATGCGAGAAGGCACTGCGTTCTGTATCAGGAGCTGCTATCCAGACATCGTGCCCTGCTGTACGCAGCACCTCAGCCAGAATGTGCAAGCCTTCACTGTGAATACCGTCATCGTTCGTAACTACTATCTGCATGATTGGTGTTATTGGAGCAGGTGAGCTTTCCCTTTCGGAACATAGGTGAAGAGTTCCGGGTGAAAGCCGAAGATATGCTCGTATTCCTCCAGACGTTGTTGGTAATCAACACAAGCCTGTTTGGACATCAGTGATATCGTGCTGCCGCCGAACCCGGGACCGATCATATTCGATCCAAAACACCCCGGGGTCTCCAGCGCTCGTTTGGTCAGCCAGTCGATCTCTGGACACGATACTTCGAACTGATCCCGCAATCCGGCCTGCGACCGATTCATGCACCTACCATACGCCATGGAATCCTTTTGTTCAAGAGCACGGGCAGCCTCTTTCACACGATGGCTCTCTTCGAGCGCATAGAGACAGAACCGTTTCTGCTCTTCAGGGAGCATGGCAGCCGCTACGGCGATCTCCCCGATGGAGTACTCACGGATCAGTCCGCCTGAGAGTTTGCTTCGTATGATCGACAACCCCTCCTGGCACTGTTCCTCACGATAGACGATCTCCTCGCGAACCGGGAACGGCGGTACATTGCTCTCGGTGATCATGAAGCAGTCCGGGGTCATACTGATGGGAATATAGGAGTAGTCGAACGAATGCAGATCGAAGAGCATGACATGGCCCTCACGGGCATGGAGCATGGTCATGATATCGACCAGACGCGATTTCGACTGAAGGAACGAGGTCTCTGCGAAGTAGACGGCCTGGATGAGCTGATTGTCATCGATATCGAAGGAGAACATCTCTTTGAGTGCCAGTGCTGCAGAGGCACAGATGGCCGTAGAGGCACGAAGCCCCACTTTCTGCGGGATGTTGGACTTGACAGTGATGTTGAGACCCTTGAAGAGGAAGTTCCTGCGGTAGGTCTCATAGAGTACGCCTTTGATATAGTTGGCCCACCGATCTTCACGGCGATACTTCAGGTTGGGGATCGTCGTACGTTTACGCTCATTCAGCTCGGCAGAATAAAACCGTAAGGAATTATCCGTTCGACGTGAGATAGCTATCTCTGTAGTTCTATCTACAGCTCCAGTAAGGGCATACCCATCACACAGGTCTGAATACTCACCCATGAGCGTGATGACTCCCGGTACTGAGACTGCTACTTCTGGAACTTCACCATACTCTTCAGTGTGAAGTTCTTGAATCCTCGCCATACATGCTCCCCTAGTCAATTGTATGGTAAATACGAACTTATTGCAAACAAAATATGTTCACAGGCAGAGGGCGAAATCGAGTAGGCGGGGGCCACCCGGCCCCAACCTCTCACACCACCGTACGTACCGTCCGGTATACGGCGGTTCAACCAAATAGACTGTGGTACCTCCAATCAAGCACCACTTTATCAACCTCCATGCGCTTTGCATGGA
>JAIPFY010000014.1 GCA_021736385.1 Spirochaetia bacterium
CGGTTCTGATCCGAATTATTACACTGGCCGTGTCAGAGGTGCTTGTCAGGCATTCTGGGCCACCCCCGGAAGGGAAGGGAGGTACTTCTGATCCTTCATGGGGTTCCTTCTCTCATAGGCTCTGCCCCTTTATGTTTTCACTCCTTGCGCTATGGAAAAACTCATCCTATAATGCTACAATTCTAAGTAAGACCTGATTGTGTGCTTTGCACCATGATGCGTACCTGCAGCAGAACAAAACGTATAATAAAAAAAGTGGTGATGATGTATGACAGGATTCTTTATCAGTACAGGGCAGCTGTCTCTGCTTCTCTTTGCCTGTGTCGTAACAGCGATGACAGCATGGTACTGCGCCCGTAAGCGGTATCTGAAAAGATATGATCAGGTCATCAGGGAGAACGAGCATAACCTGGCGGTCTCCCTTGCTGCTGAGCGGCAGCTCTACACCAGCCTGCTTGAGCATACGACCGATGGTGTGGTGCTCATGGATATGGACTATACCATCAGGGAAGTCAACAGCAGCTTTCTGAAGATGTTCGAGTTCGCAGAGGGGGAGCTCAACGGGAAGCCGTTGTATCAGTACATCCTCTCTGACGTCTCCTGCCCGAACTACACTACCCATGAAGCCTTGATCAAATCAGATAACGACTCCTATGAGACCATCCGTATCAAGCAGAACGGAGACCCGGTCATCGTGAAAGTAGTGACCTTCACCGTCTCGATGCCCACGCTCGAAGGCGAGAAGCATGTGATCTGCTCACAGTATACCGATGTCACGGAGATGGTGCAGAAAGAACAGAAGATCTCTGAGCTTGCCTACTATGACTCACTGACAGGCCTGCCGAACAGGTATCTGCTCAAATCGAAAGCAGCGGAGATCCAGATGGACGGACGTGATACCCAGTTCTCCTTCGTCTTCATGGACCTCAACGGGTTCAAGCATATAAACGACACCCTGGGACATGAATATGGAGATGCCCTGCTGATCGCCTTCAGCAAGCGTGTGAGGGGGAACATCAAGAGACATGACTTCCTTGCCAGGATCGGAGGGGATGAGTTCGTCCTGCTGCTGCCGAACACCCCGAGGAAGATGGCCTACCGTGTGGTCGAACGTATCCACCAGGTCCTAGAGAACCCGTTCATGATCAACGGGCAGCGCCTGTTCATTGGTGCCGCAGCAGGGATCACCGGGTATCCTGAAGACAGCCATTCGGTGAAGGAACTGCAGCGCTTCGCCGACATAGCCATGTACACGGCGAAGAAACAGCACGTCCCCTATCGGTACTACAGCAAAGAGATGAGCAAGCAGTATAATGAGCGGCTGCAGCTCGAGCAGAGCCTCTCTGCGGCCCTCAAGCGGCCTCATGAGATCCTGCTGCACTATCTGCCGGTCATCGATCTGGAAGACTTCTCCGTGCTCTCCTTCGAAGCGCTGTGCAGATGGGACCACCCGGAACAGGGCCTGATCTCCTCTGCGAAGTTCATCCAGATCGCCGAAGACTCACAACTGATCTACGACCTGGGTACTCTGGTGCTGAAGAAAGCCTTCAAACAGGCATACCGGTGGAAACAGGCAGGCTATGATTTCACCGTGACGGTGAACCTCTCAGCCAAGGAGCTGGTACTGCCGGGTACCATAGGCAAGCTGCGCCGGCTGCTCAAGCAGTATCCCGGGGTGGAGCACCAGGTGGAACTGGAGATCACCGAAGCGGTATCCATGCTCAATCTGGAAAAAGGCAAGGAGTCGGTACGGCAGCTCAAAGACCTCGGGTTCAGCATCATCCTGGATGACTTCGGTTCAGGCTACTCCTCTCTGACCTTCCTGAGGGAACTCGAAGTCGATCGTCTCAAAATCGACAAACACCTCATCGAGGATGCCCGGTACTCCAATGCCACAGGCCTGATCCTCAAAGGGCTGCATCACCTTGCCTCGATCATGGATGTGGATATCATAGCAGAAGGGGTCTCGACCATAGAACAGCGGCAGCTGCTTGAATCGATCGGCTTTCGCTACCTGCAGGGGTTCCTCTTCAGTGAGCCGGTACCGGCGCAGGAGATCGATCAGGTCCTTGCCCGATTGGCACAAAGTAAACATTTTCTCCAGCATTCTCAGCGAAATGAGTCAAAACTACACAAGGTCAAGGCCTGAAAATCGAACTGGGTCAAAAAGAAACAACAAGTCTTTTTGACCCAGCAAGCTTGTTTTTTCTGCTACAGTCTTGAAGATTATTAATTATATATGTAGAAACAATATAAAAGAAAATAACACATTTCTTGAAAAGTTGGCACACCTTATGCTTATATGTAAGTGAAACAACAAACAATAAACACGGAGGTGTGATATGAAATACGTAGTGACAAGAAAACCAAACGGATTGAACTACATGGATGAGTTCGACAGATTCTTCGGGAACTTCTGGGATCTCCCATCGAAAGGCATCAATGCCGCACGAGTGCCGTCAGTAGACGTCAGAGAGAATGATGATGCCTATGTGCTCGAAGCAGAACTGCCGGGATTCGGTGAAGGGGATGTAGAAGTCAATGTGGAGAAGCACATCCTGCACATCTCTTCGAAGAAGGAAGAGACCAAAGAGGAAGAGAAGGGTGAGTACCTGATGAAAGAGCGATCTGTGAGCTCCTTCCAGAGAAGCTTCGCACTGCCGGAGCAGGTGGATGAAGAGCAGATCACAGGTGAGTTCAAGAACGGAGTCCTGACTCTGACCATCCCGAAGACCCCAGTAGAGAAACCCAAGAAGATCGCCATCAAGCTCGCTTCATAGATACAGTTCGATCCAGAGAGAGAAGAAGCCGGTAGCATACCGGCTTCTTCTGCGTTCAGGGACCGCTACCAGGTCACTGAATAATCGACCGGCTCTGCTAGAAGCAGAAAGTCTATGATCGGGATCCTGAACTCCACCTGTCTGGCAGAGAGCTTCGTACCGTTCTTCACCGAGACGACAGGCGTCTCAGTATTGATGATCAATGATATGTAGGAACGCTCTATGGCCCCGGGTCCCTCCTCTCCAAGCAGATAGCTGATCATATCGAGGTAGTCTGCTTCAGAGACCCCGATATTCTCCTCAGGACCGAAGATCGAGAACGAAGGGTCCTTCAACAGGGGGATCAGCTCGGTGAGCTCGCCGTAGTTGTCGATATCGAGATAGAGACGCAGGGTATGCAGGTCCCCTCGTGTGGAGAAGTCGAACAGTGACTCGAGCTTCAGCTCATCGTTGACATCGTTGAAGAAGGCCTCGGCATTCCCGAACTGGAAGGTCCCTGTATAGCGGTTCTTCTCCAGCTCGAAGAGCTCAGCACGGGAGGCATAGGGAGATTCGTTGATCGAATCCTGCAGCTCCTTCATGTTGATATCGGTGACATCAGACTCCTCTTCCGGGAGGAAGACGGTGAAGTCCTCCACTACGGCATTGAAGAACTCTTCGACGGTGACATCAAAATAGACCGAACCGGAGGAATCGATATCGATGAAGATCTCCTGCTCGATGGTGCAGGAAGAGAGTGCAATCGATCCGAGAAGCAGCAGCATCACATATCTGAGGGTATGTGCAGGTTTTCTTATCATGAATCCTATTCCTTTACAGGTCTGTGTTGAAAGATCGAATACCGGAAGGCAGGTGTGGGAAGTACGGGCCGATCCAAGTATGTATCTCTACTATACAGAATCTCAGAACTTTTTCAAAGTTACATTTTCTCTTTTCAGGTGTTTATCACTTGAGTAATTAACTCAAACTATGCAGTATTGGTGACGGTACGTGCTATAACTATTAACATATATGGGACATTTTTGATGAAACGTAAGAACATCTTCTATACGATCGTACGGTTCTCCCAGAGACATTCAAGGATCGTGATCGGTCTCACGATCCTGATCACGATCGGTTTTGCCTTCTCTGCAGCGACGATACAGCTCAATGCCGATTACTCTTCTCTGCTTCCTCCCGATGATGAGAGCAACCTGATGTACCAGGAGCTCGGGGATGGGGAAGATGTCAGAGATAACCTGATCATTACCTTTCAGGCTGAGGAGATCTTCACTCCTGAGGTGCTTTCTGCACTGGAGCAGGTCGTGGAGAAGATAGAAGCGTTCGATAACATCGGGGTGGGAACACACCCGTTCTCTCTGGTGACCGCAGTGAAGAAGGGTACCCGCCTGGTGATCGTCCCTGCCAATCCCCATACCGGGGATGAGCCATGGAGTGAGGAAGAGGCCTCCCTGTTCAAAGCACGCATACTCGCAGACCGGGTAGCGCGGAACCTCGTAGTCTCCGAGGACGGCCAGATGATCCTGCTCTACTTCCCTGTCACCGTAGATGCATCAACGAGTGCGGATCAGTTCGCAGCGATCGAACAGATCATCGAACCCCTGCATGTGTACGGCACCGCCGCCCTGAACGGGACGATCGCGATCAATGACCGGGTCATGTTCTTCCTTGTCCGAGACCTGTTCACCCTTCTTGGTATATCGTTCCTGGTCATCATGATCGTCTATTACCTGAGCTTCCGGGCAAAGCGTTCGGTCTTCCTTCCTCTCACGGTCGTGGTCTTCGGAGTCATCTGGTGTCTCGGGATCATCTCGCTGCTCGGCTATGACCTGACGATCTTCAACATCATAACCCCTCCTCTGGTCCTTACCCTCGGGAGTTCCTACAGCATCCACCTGCTCAACGAGTACTACAGGAGCAGCAAGACGATCAGAAGAGTGAACGATAAGACCTGGCTTGCCGGGGCTGTCTCCCACATCAACAAGACTATCATCCTTGCCTGTCTGACCTCGGTCGCCGGCTTTCTCAGCCTGCTGGTCACGCAGATCGAGCAGTTCCGTGAGTTCGGTATATCGACAGCGATCGGTATCTCCGTCTGTGCCGTGCTCACACTCTTCTACCTCCCTGCAGCACTGCACCGCCTCTCGAATCCCAAGGAGTCTCAGAAGAAGCACGTGAGAGAGGGCAAGCTCACTGAGATCGTCATCAACATCGCGGATGTGGTCGTCGCCCACTGGTACTATATCCTGGGACTGTTCGGCCTGCTGATCATCGGCTTTGCCTTCGCCTATCCGCTGGTCGAGTTCGAGACCAACTATACCAAGTATTTCGCCGAAGATGATCCGCTGGTGGTGAGTTCGAACCGCTATACCGAACGTATCGGGGGAGTGGATCAGATCTTTGTCACCCTGCAGGCTCCTGAAGGGGAGAGCGGGTACTTCCTGCGCCCTGAGATCCTCAGGGCCGTCGATGAGTTCGAGATGAATACGATCGAACTGACCGATGATATCACCCATGATCTCTCCTTTGCCAGCTACGTCAAGTTCCTTGATGGGGTCATGGACGGGAAGGAGGACATCCCTGATTCTCCCGGCCTGATCATGCTGCTCTCGCGGTATCTCGGACTCATCTCCAAGATGGATACCAACAACAAAGAACTGCGGATGCTGATCAACGAGGACCATACCGAGCTGACGATCACCTTCCGATACCGTGATACGGCCAATATGGCGACGACCGGACTGGAGAATACACAGAATGTCCTTGCTGCGATCGATCACAGCAGTGAGCTGCTGCCCTCTGATGTCCAGATGATCACCTGGGGCAACGGTGAACGCTATCTGGCCCTCAGCGAGATGATCCAGAGTGATCAGCGCAGATCGACCACCGCATCGGTCCTGGTGGTCTTTCTCATCACCGCTGTGACCTTCGGTTCGATCGGGTTCGGCCTGTTCTCGATCATCCCGATCGCGGTGGGGATCATGGCAAACTACATATTCATGGTCCTGTTCAACATTCCCTTCGATATGATCACCATGGGATTCTCCAGTGTCACCGTCGGGGTCGGTATCGATGATGCGATCCATTTCATCCTCAGGTACAGGGAGATCGCACGGGAGTCGGATCAGAGCCTCAAAGAGACGATCCACCAGACCATCGTGCAGACCGGTCGTCCGATCATGCTCACTTCCATCTCCATCATCTCAGGACTGATGGTCCTCTCCTTCGCCAGCTTCATGCCGGTGCGGTTCTTCGGGATCCTCATCTCCATCGCCCTGTTCAATACCCTGCTGGCAACACTGTTCATCCTCCCTGCCCTGATGTACGGCGGACTGAAGTATACCGGATTGCTGAAGCAGCGACTGCATCCTGACCGGATCATGAACAAGCGCCTTCCCTAGAAGCTGGGATCGGTCCGACTCTTCCCTGCCCGTCGTCTGATCGCGCCTGGTCCGATGACGATCAGCAGAGCGCATCAGAACCTTCGTGCCTGGTAAGCTGCAGAGTCCCTGCTCCAAAGGGGCGGGCCTTTGGCCCGCAGCTCTCCGGTATCGACGGATCCGTCGTTCTCCTCATCATACATCTTCATGACAGATGATACCTCGTGTGCTGCAGCTGTGAGAATCCGCTCTGCTCACTTGCCGTCAGAGTACCTCTATGGGTATCTTATGGTATGGGAAACAGGCTACGAACACATAGACCAACCGGGATCCAGCCATCGGGTGCATCTCACCTGCGGGGGGCTCATCCCGGTATACGAAGGCGGTAAGCGATGAGAATAGATAAGATGACAGTCAAGCTGCAGGAATCGCTGCAGGAGGCAGATTCACTGGCACGGGAGTATCATCATGGGGCTATCGGACTTGAGCACCTGCTCCATGCCCTGCTCAGTCAGCAGGACGGGATCGTCAGACCGCTGATCTCGACGATCGGCGTGGATGTCCATGCAGTGCAGCAGCAGCTGAACGAGCGGCTGAACTCCATGGCCAGAAGCTATGGCGATACCCAGCCGCAGCTGACGATCTCCCCGGAACTCTCTGCGTGCCTGCACGGGGCAGAGCAGGAGGCATCAGCCCTGCATGATGAGTATACCAGTACCGAACACGTGCTCCTTGCCGCGGTGAAAGGACAGGCTGCAGTAGCGACGCTGCTCCAGCGTGCCGGGATCACCACCGCGAACCTGCTGAAGGCCCTGAAGAACGTCAGGGGCTCTCAGCGGGTCACCGATCAGAATCCCGAGGCAAAGTACCAGGTGCTGGACAAGTACTGCAGAGACCTCACCAGACTGGCCAGACAGGAGAAGCTCGATCCGGTCATCGGCCGAGATGAGGAGATCAGGAGAGTCATGCAGGTGCTCTCTCGAAGGACCAAGAACAATCCGGTACTCATCGGCGAACCGGGAGTCGGTAAGACGGCCATCGCTGAAGGACTGGCACGGAGGATCGTATCGGGGGACGTCCCTGACCTGCTGAAGTCCAAACGGCTGCTCTCCCTCGATCTGGGGGCTCTGGTCGCCGGAGCGAAGTATCGGGGTGAGTTCGAAGACCGACTCAAGGCAGTGATCACCGAAGTGGAACAGGCTGACGGGCAGATCATCCTCTTCATCGATGAGCTGCACACAGTCATCGGGGCCGGAGCTGCAGAGGGCTCGACCGATGCCTCGAACCTGCTCAAGCCTGCCCTGGCACGGGGTGAGCTCAGAGCCATCGGAGCTACCACCCTGGAAGAGTACCGCACCTATATCGAGAAGGATGCTGCCCTCGAGCGAAGGTTCCAGCCGGTCTTCACCGCAGAACCCAGCGTGGAGAGTACCATCGCGATCCTTCGCGGACTCAAGGAGCGGTATGAGGTCCACCACGGTGTGCGTATCAAGGATGAGGCGCTCATCGCTGCGGCGACCCTCTCTGACCGGTACATCTCATCACGATTCCTTCCCGATAAGGCCATCGACCTCGTCGATGAGGCTGCGAGCAGGATGAAGATGGAGATCGAGAGCCAACCGACCGAACTGGACAAGATCGAACGGCGGATGCTGCAGCTGAACATCGAGAAGCAGGCCCTCACCCGGGAAGTCGATGCGGCTGCTGTGGAACGAAGGAAGAAGATAGAACAGGAACTGGCAGGTCTGCAGAGCACGAGAGACGGGATGCATATGCAGTGGAAGAGTGAGAAACTGATCATTGATGAGATCCGACAGAGCAAGGCGGCGGTGGAGAGCCTGAAGGCAGAAGAGGTACAGGCGATCAGGGACGGGAATCTGACTCGAGCTGCAGAGATCAAGCATGGGGCCATCCCGGAGCTGGTCGAGCGGATCAGTACCAAGAGTCAGGAGCTCAAGGATATGCAGCATGAGCGTCCTCTGCTGCGTGAGGAGGTCTCTGAAGACGATATCGCGGCAGTCGTCTCCCAGTGGACCGGTATCCCGGTGACCAAGATGCTCTCCTCGGAGCTGGAGAAGTACCTGAAGCTCGAGGAGATCCTCACCAGGCGGGTCGTCGGACAGAAGGAGGCCATCCGGGCTGTGGCGAACGCCATCCGAAGGAACAGGGCCGGGATCAGTGATGAGAACAGACCTCTGGGATCCTTCATGTGCATAGGACCGACGGGAGTGGGGAAGACCGAGCTCGCCAGGACCCTGGCTGACTTCCTCTTCGATGACGAGCGGGCCCTCACCCGTATCGATATGAGTGAATACATGGAGAAGCACACCGTATCACGGCTGATCGGAGCACCTCCGGGCTACGTGGGCTATGAGCAGGGAGGACAGCTCACCGAAGCGGTGAGAAGGCGTCCCTACTCGGTCATCCTCTTCGATGAGATCGAGAAGGCCCACCCTGATGTCTTCAACATCCTGCTCCAGCTGCTCGATGACGGCAGACTGACTGACGGGCAGGGGAGGATCGTCGACTTCCGTCACGTCATCATCATCATGACCAGCAACCTGGGCAGTGATCTGATCCTGCGCAGTGAAGATCTCGATCAGGTCCGCCCGCAGATCAAGGAGCTGATCAGCCGGACCTTCAAACCGGAGTTCCTCAACAGGATCGATGAGCAACTGCTCTTCGAACGGCTCGATCGGGATGCGATCAGGACCATCGTGAGGATCCAGATCGATCGGCTCAGGAAGCGGCTGGCACAGAGATCCCTCGAACTGCATGTGGATGAATCGCTGATCGATCAGCTCGCGCAGCAGGGGTATGATCCGCTCTACGGTGCGCGGCCGGTCAAACGTGCGATCCAGACGGTGGTGGAGAACCCGCTATCGGTCTTCCTGCTCGCACATGAACAGAAGGAGATCCATCTCGGCTATGAGGACGGGGAACTCACGATCCGATGAGATAGCGTGAGAGGATCGCCTCATAGGCCTCGGGGGTATCGGCATCCATGATGATCTCCTCGAGGCCGCACGGGAAGTGATCTACGCTGCAGGCGGCAAAGACCTCCCGCATCGAAGCGGTGGGAGGAAGGCTCAGGATGACTTCCCGTACAGACCCCTGCAGCAGGACCGGATGACCGGGGACCCCGCCGAAAGAGGGCTGGATGATCTCAGGGGGATTCTCTGTGCTCAGAAAGCGATCGAGGAGCATCGTATAGGTCTGAGCGGTCACCAGAGGCAGGTCTGCGAGCATGATGAACAGCAGAGGGGCACTGCTGTGACTGATGCCCTCCTGGATCGATGAGAACATCCCCTCATGATAGATGGGGTTCTCCCATACAGAGAGCTTCTGCTTCTGCGGGGAGCTCCTCAGGTGCTCCTCGAGTGCCTGTGAGCGGTATCCCGAGACGACGATCAGATGATCTGCGACCAGTGCGGCGCTCTCGAGCACATGGTCGATCACCGGTGTGCCGCCGAGGGGGAGGAAGAGTTTCCAGGAGTTCATACGCGAAGAGGTCCCTGCTGCAGGGATGATGCAATCGATCATGGAGAACCTTACCATGATTGCATAAGATTGCCAATATCCCTATAATCGACAGTCATGATCGCAACATACATAAACTGTCTTACCGTACTCATAGGATCGCTGCTGGGGCTGCTGTTTCGAAAGAAGATCCATGATGATCTCAAATCGGTGATCTTCGCCAGTGCCGGGCTCATCTCGCTGCTCGTCGGATTCAGCATGGCACTGAAGACCGAGAGCTATCTGATCATGCTCCTGTCCATCGCTCTGGGCGGCGGTATCGGGTATCTGCTCGATATCGAGCAGGGGTTCATCCGGCTGGGGATCTTCTTCGAGCGAATCTCCAGCAGGAGAGGCCCTGAGGTCTCGGTGCTCGATGAGTCGAAGAACTTTGCCAAGGGATTCCTCGATGCATCGATCCTCTTCTGTGCAGGGGCCATGACCATCGTCGGGGCCATCAATGCCGGGACCATGCAGGACTATGAACTGATCCTGATCAAATCTGTCATGGACGGGTTCATGGCGATCATGTTCGCCGCCGCATACGGGCCGGGCGTGCTCTTCTCCATCGTGACGATCCTGATCTATCAGGGCGGGATCACCCTCGCTGCAGGCTCTCTTGCCCCGCTGCTCGGAGAGCAGGGGCTCAACGGCCTCTCCGCTGTCGGCGGGGTCCTGGTCATGATGATCGGATTCAATCTGCTGTCGATCAAAGAGTTCAAGACCGCCAACTTCCTGCCCGCTCTGTTGTTCGTGCTGCTGTTCACTGCCATCTCTCCCTGGATCTCTGAGTTCTATCTCTCAGTCATCAGCTGACAGCGACACATGACTGATCTTCATGCCCTGTTGACGGCCTATCGTCGTACCAGGGAGGGCAGGTCAGATGGTATGCACTCACACACACGAACGAGGCGCCCCTGAGAAGGGGCGCCTCGTTCGTACGTACGTTGGTGGTTCGTATGGCCGGTACCGGCGGGCTCTTGCTCACTTGCTCACAGAGCCTGTGAGCAAGTGGTCCGGACACAAGCTGCGAAGATGGGCAGGTGTCCGGATGCAGAGGTGCCGATGGGTCACTTCGTATACTTCTTCGCCTCATCGAGTACCGCATCATAGGCAGCAGGTTCACTGATCGGGCAGGGCTTCACTCGCCATATCTGGTCGTTGTATTCGCCGATGGTCCTGTCTGAAGAGAACTTGCCTGATGCTGCGATGTTCAGTACCGCCTTGCGGTTCCAGGCTGCACGGTCTTTGTAGAGCTCCATCGCAGCGCTGTGGGCCTTGTCATACGAGGCCAGATCAGCGAAGTGCATGTATCGGTCTCCCTCATCGAAGAGCATCTTTCGCAATGGTTCGAAGATCCCCGGCTCGGCGAAGTTGAAGAACCCGGTAGTGATCAGATCCACAGCCCGCTTGATCTCCGCATCCCGGAAACACCAGTCATACGGTTCATAGGAGGAACGCAGAGCGCTGACCTCCTCGGCGGTATGGCCGAAGATGAACTCGTTCTCCTCTCCCGCCTCCTCGACGATCTCGATGTTCGCCCCATCGAGGGTCCCGATGGTCAGAGCCCCGTTGCACATGAACTTCATGTTCCCGGTACCTGAGGCTTCGGTGCCTGCGGTGGAGATCTGTTCTGAGATATCAGTCGCGGGGATGATCTTCTCAGCCATCGATACCCGGTAGTTGGGCATGAAGTAGACCTTCAGTGCACCCCCGATGGCCTGGTCGCTGTTGATCACCTGGGAGATGTTGTTGATCAGCTTGATGATGAGTTTGGCCATCATATAGCCAGGGGCGGCCTTCCCGCCGAAGAGGAAGGTGATCGGGGTGAAGTCTTCGGGGATACCGTCTTTCAGGCGATTGTAGATCATGACGATATGCAGCGCATTGAGCAGCTGTCGCTTGTACTCATGGATACGTTTGACCTGCACATCGAAGATGCTGTAGGGGTCGATCTCCCAGCCGAACTCTGCCTTGAGGTAGTTTGCAGCCTCCTTCTTCGCCGTGAGTTTGACCGTATCGAAGGCCTCCAGGAAGGCCGGGTCCTCAGCATGGGGCTTGAGAGCGGTGAGACTGGAGAAGTCGGTGATCCAAGAACTGCCGATGGTCCGGGTGATCAGCTCGGCCAGGGGAGGGTTGGAACTGAGCAGCCATCTGCGCTGGGTGATCCCGTTGGTCTTGTTGTTGAACCGTTCGGGGAAGATGCTGGCGAGCTCGGGGAACATGGTGCTCTTGAGCAGCTGGGTATGCAGGGCGGCGACACCGTTGGTCGAGTGTGAACCCACGATACAGAGGTTCGCCATGCGGACCTCTTTGGTGAACCCCTCTTCGATGATGCTGATCTTTCGCAAGGTCGCATGGTCTCCGGGGAAGAAGGTGATCGCCTTCTGAAGGAATCGCTGATTGATCTCGAAGATGATCTGCAGATGTCTGGGCAGGTTCCTCTCGAGCATCTCGACCGGCCACTTCTCCAGAGCTTCGGGCATGAGGGTATGGTTGGTATACCCGAGGGTCCGGACGGTCACATCCCAGGCCTGCTCCCAGGAGAGTCCCTCATCATCGATGAGGATCCGCATCAGTTCGGGGACCGCGAGGGAGGGGTGGGTGTCATTCATCTGTATCGCGGCATAGTCGGGGAACTGCATCCAGGACTTGCCGGTCTTCCTGAATCTTCTGATGATGTCGGCAAGCGAGCAGGCGACGAAGAAGTACTGCTGCTGGAGCCGCAGCTCCTTACCGAGATAGAGGTTGTCGTTGGGGTAGAGGACCTGGGTGAGGTTCTCTGCCATCACCTTGGACTTCACCGCTTCGACATAATCGCCCTCGTTGAAGTCCTGGAAGTTGAAGTCCTCTGCGGCCTTGGCGCTCCAGAGTCTCAGTGTGTTGACGGTCTTCCCGCCGAACCCGACGATCGGCATGTCGTAGGCGACCCCGATGACCTGATTGGTATCGAGCCATTTATAGTAGGTCCTGCCGTGCTCGGTGATCGTCTCGGTGTGTCCGCCGAAATTGACCTGGAAGGTCAGATCCCGTCTCTCGATCTCCCAGGGGTTCCCGTGGCGGAGCCAGTTGTCAGGCTGTTCGACCTGATAGCCCAGTTCGATCTTCTGTCTGAAGATCCCGTAGTTGTAGCGAAGACCGTATCCGTATGCAGGGAGGTCCATGGTAGCCATGGAGTCAAGGAAGCAGGCTGCCAGTCTGCCGAGGCCTCCGTTTCCGATACCGGCATCCACCTCATGCTCTATGATCTCCTCATAGGTGTAGCCCAGCTCATTGAGCGCTGTGCGCACCTCCTTCTCCAGTCCCAGGTTGATGACATTGTTGGTCATCGCCCGTCCCATGAGGAACTCGAGTGAGAGATAGTAGATGCGTTTGACATGTCTGTCATGATGCGTCTGCAGGGTATGCGTCCACTGATGCATGATCCTGTCCCGTACGGTATATGCCAAAGCCATGAATCGATCATGGTCCGTAGCTGAATAACGATCACTTCCAATAGAATATTTCAGATGTTCAGCATAGTCCCATTTGATCGATTCGACCTCATTTCCCATTCGAATATGCGTAGGATCCATAATCCCTCCCTTGTAAACCGGTTTAGTAGCTCTACATCAACTATACACATAACATGAGACTATTTTCAATACTAGCTATAAAATCTATTGACAAAAAGAGATTGCTTTGGTACTTTTCAGCCTACGTGGTTTTGTCTTCGAACAGCAGTGAGAAGGCGCACCAAACGCCCCTGTAGCTCAGTCGGTAGAGCACCACCATGGTAAGGTGGGGGTCATCGGTTCAAATCCGATCGGGGGCTCGATGTGGTACTGCAAAGCGGGTTATATCTGTGCAGTGCATCATATGGTTGTTATAACTTGGCTGATGTACCCGAGATCAGTTAGTTTGGGAGACGATGATGGCAAGTAAGAAGAAAGGTCCTGTAGAGAAGATTGCTCTTCAGTGTACCGAGTGTAAACGGAGAAACTATACGACTTCGAAGAACCGAAGGAACATTCAGGAAAAACTTGAGTTCATGAAATACTGCAAGTTCGACCAGAAACACACGCTTCATCGGGAAACGAAGATCAAATAGTCGACATATGTGAATTGCGAATGTTATAGGTCAGTAGCTCCAACGGCTAGAGCGCCGGTCTCCAAAACCGGATGTTGAAGGTTCGAATCCTTCCTGACCTGCTTTTTCTTTTTTCCGTCGGAGTTAGTAATGAAAAAACTGATCAAGTATCTGAAAGAAAGCTACCTTGAGATGAAGAAGGTCGTATGGCCGACACCGGAAACAGTGGTCTCATCGACGAAGGTAGTCTTAGTATCGACTCTCATCTTTGCCGTAGTGTTGGGCCTGGTGGATTATCTCTTGCTTGAGGGTCTTTATCTTATCTTCTAGTATGATCACTGTATTAGAATACATGGAGTAAGTATGGCCAAAGGCTGGTATGTAGTTCACACCTATTCAGGGTATGAGAACAAGATTGAGAAGACCATCAGGAAACTGATGGAAGATCCTAAGATCGCAGAGACCGTCTTCGACATCAAGGTCCCCTCGGAAGAGGTGGTAGAAGTCAAAGATGGGAAACGAAAGACCTCGATGAAGAAGATCCTTCCCGGATACATCCTGCTTGAGATGGATCTCCCGAATATCGGATGGAAATATCCGTGTTCGATGATCCGCCGGATCCAGGGCGTGACCGGTTTCGTGGGTTCGCGTGATGGATCGAAACCTCAGCCGATATCGGATGAAGAGGCTCGCCGGATCTTCCAGAAGACCGGGGACATCAAATCTGACAAGGCAGCCAGACCGAGACAGTCTTTCACTATTGGAGAGCGGGTCAAGATCATCGAAGGTCCGTTCGATACCTTCACCGGAACGGTGGAAGAGGTCAACCTCGACCGAGGTAAGCTCAAGGTCATGGTCGGTATCTTTGGTCGTTCGACACCGGTAGAGGTGAATTTCCTTCAGGTGGAGAAGATCTAGAGGCGTAGGCCTCTTGCCTGAGTGTACCAAAACGGGATATGTTCCCGTCTGATGTTTGACATATATACTGTTTAATAACATATATAGTGCCCCTTCCCGAGGGGTCTTCGTATCGCCTTGGGAAGTGTAGGGAGCTTGTCGTTGACAAGCGTTTGAACCAGCATGAAGATCTACTTCATGTGAAGGAGAACTGTTATGGCTAAGAAAAAGGTTACTGCGATCATTAAATTGCAGGTACCAGCACAGAAAGCTACACCAGCACCCCCAGTGGGACCAGCTCTTGGACCCCACGGTGTGAGTGCACCACAATTCGTACAGCAGTTCAATGACAAGACGAAGAACCTCGAAGCAGGTTTGACCGTCCCTGTCGTGATCACGGTGTATGCAGACCGAAGTTTCACATTCATCATCAAGACTCCGCCTGCAGCTGTACTTGTCAAGAAAGCCTGTGGAATCAGCAAAGGTTCCGGGGAACCCCACAAAGTGAAAGTCGCGAAGATCACTCACGACCAGCTCAAAGAGATCGCTGAACTGAAGATGCCGGACCTGAATGCGAACGACATCGATGCAGGTATCAAGATCATCGCCGGTACTGCAAGAAGTATGGGCGTAGAGGTGGAGGGGTAGTTATGAAGCGAGGAAAGAAATACAAAGAAGCGCTTACGAAAGTCGACCGTGAGGCCTTCTATGGCCTTGGAGACGCACTTGCACTGCTCAAGGATATGTCCTTCGCGAAGTTCGACGAGACCGTCGAACTGGCTGTGAAGCTGAACATCAAGAGAAGCCAGTCTGTCCGAGATACCGTCGTACTGCCGAACCAGTTCTCAGAAGAGAAGAAGGTCCTGGTCTTCGCTCGAGGCGAGAAAGCTGATGAAGCCAGAGAAGCCGGCGCCACCTATGTCGGGGATGTCGATCTGGTCGAGAAGATCAGAGGCGGATGGCTGGACTTCGATGTCGCAGTCGCTACCCCTGATATGATGAAGGATGTAGGTCGTCTGGGACCGATCCTCGGTCGTCGAGGACTGATGCCTAACCCCAAGACCCGAACGGTGACGTTCGACATCAAGGCAGCTCTTGCTGAATTGAAGAAAGGTCGAGTGGAGTTCAGGGCCGACAAGACCGGTGTGATCCACCTGGCTATCGGCAAGGTGTCCATGGAAGCTGATAAGGTAGCTGAGAACGTACAGCTTGTGATCAAAGAGATCGTGCGTAAGAAACCGAGCGATGTGAAAGGCGATTTCGTAAAGAGCGTCGCAATCTCTTCTACCATGGGACCCGGAGTCAAACTTGACGCACGGGCTCTGCAGTAGGATAGGGGGTATAATATGGCTGATTACCAGATAAAAGTACAGCAGTCCAAGGTCGATGCCATCGAAGCATTGAAGAGCGAGTTCGAACAGGTGAGTGATTACATCTTCACCGACTACCGTGGACTCACGGTGGAACAGATCACCGATCTGCGTGCGAAGCTCAGAGAGCATGATGCATCCTATAAAGTCGTGAAGAACCGATTCGCAAAGATCGCTCTTCAGAACCTGGACAGACCAGCTGTCGATGAGTATTTGAAAGGGCCTACGGCCATGGTGCTCCCTACGGGAGAATCAGGACCGGTGGCAAAGATCCTGGTCGAGTTCGCCAAGACCTCAGTGGTGACGATCAAGGGTGGTATTCTGAACAATAATGTGTTCAATGCCCAGCAAGTCGAAGATTTCAGCAGACTGCCGACACGAAACGAGCTGCTGGCATCCCTCATGGGTACCATGCGTGCACCGGTACAGAATATTGTATATGTGCTGAACGCGGTACCGACCAAACTCGTGCGTACTCTGCAAGCAGTTGCAGAAGCAAAAGAATAAGCGACATTAGTCTTCTGTTCGTAGCATGCTACTGTCGCAACATACAAATTTATTGAAGAAGGAGAAGATAATATGGCTACCAAAGATGAAATTTTAGAAGCTATCGCAAACATGACTGTACTTGAGGTCTCAGAACTGATCAAAGCAATGGAGGAGAAGTTCGGCGTGACCGCAGCTGCTCCCGTAGCTGTAGCTGCCGGCGGCGCTGCTGCTGCACCTGTTGAAGAAGTCGAAGAGCAGACAGAGTTCGATGTCATCCTCAAGAGCATCGCTGACGGGAAGAAGATCCCCGTGATCAAGGCTGTTCGAGCTATCACCGGTCTTGGACTGAAAGAGGCGAAAGACGTTGTTGAAGCGGGCGATAAGGCAGTCAAAGAAGGCGTATCCAAGGAAGAAGCAGCAACAGTTAAGGCGAAACTTGAAGAAGCTGGCGCAGTTGTTGAAGTTAAATAACACTTTTTCCCAAGACGTATATCACATGAAGACTTCTGCTGATCTGCTCAGGTAGAGCAGCAGGAGTAACAGCCACCGGACATGTTTTTTGTTCCGGTGGCCTGTTGTGTCTTTTACCAGATGCAACACAGCCTTATGGGATGGATGTTGTACAGGTAGTCCTGTGCAAGCAGTTTGTTAAGAAGAGCGGGGGTCGACACGCAGATCAGACAGGGGTCTGAAGCGAGTCCAGGTCGTTCTTCCAGAGATATGATCCAGGGGGTAACGATGCTTGCCAGTGGCAAAGCTATAGAAAGAATGTATGTGGGAGCACAGGTCGAGGAAGTCCTCGCACTGCCGAATCTGGTAGATATTCAGCTCTCATCGTACGATAAGTTTCTCCAGCGCGGGAAGCTCATAACACATGAACCTCTTGAGCTGCAGGGATTGGAAGAGGTGTTTCAATCGACTTTTCCGATAGAGAGTCCCAGCGGCGACATGATACTCGAGTATGTGGCATATACTCTAGATGAGGCCAACATCAAATTCAGTGAGATCGAGTGCAAGCAGAAGGGGTTATCCTACTCGGTACCGATCAAGGCCAAGATCAACCTGATCTTTCAGGAGACAGGCGAGATCAGGCAGAAGGATATCTATGTTGGTGATATCCCCCTCATGACCGACCGTGGTACCTTCATCATCAACGGTGCAGAGCGTGTGGTCGTAAGCCAGATCCACCGATCACCCGGGGTCATCTTCTCCCACGAGAAGGGTGTCTACTCCTCTCGTATCATCCCGTATCGCGGTTCCTGGCTCGAGTTCGAGATCGATCACAAGAAAGACCTCGTCTATGCCAAGATCGACCGAAAGAAACGCATCCTCGGAACCCTCTTTCTGCGTGCCCTCGGATATGACAGCAGAGAGAAGATCCTTGAGCTCTACTACGATTCGAAGAAACTATCATTAGCTGGATTATCTGATGCAGCGAATTTGAATAATATCGTACTCTTCAAAGACATCTTCATCAATGAAGGTGAAGAACGCAAGAAACTCTACCGTGCAGGAGACCGTGTCCATCCGCATGAGGTCGACGAACTGATCCACTCAGGTGTGACAGAGGTCGAAGTCATCGATATGGAGTCTGAGAACTCCCTGCATGCACAGACGGTCCTGCGATGTTTCGAGATCGAAGATGCGAAACACACCCGTGTGGAGAAGGGGTTCGATGAACCGACGAAGGAAGACGCGCTCGTCGCTGTCTACTCGGTACTGATGCCCGGAGAACCTATCACCCTCGAGAGTGCTGAGAAGGATCTGAACACCATGTTCTTCACCTACCGACGGTATGACCTCGGTCGTGTGGGACGGTATAAACTCAACAAGAAGTACGACTATGATGTGCCGATGGAAGAACCGGTCCTGACCAAGACGGATATCGTGAATACCATGTCACAGCTGATCAAGGTCTATATGGGTGATGCCAACGTCGATGATATCGACCACCTGGGTAACAGACGTATCAGATCGGTCGGGGAACTGATGCAGAATCAGCTCAAGACCGCATTCACCAGGATGGAACGTATTGCCAAGGAGCGCATGAACCTGGAGACCGAGACCGTCAAACCACAGGATCTGATCTCGATCAAACCCGTGGTGGCAGCGATCAAGGAGTTCTTCGGATCGAGTCAGCTCAGTCAGTTCATGGATCAGATCAACCCGCTTGCGGAACTGACTCACAAACGACGACTGAACGCTCTTGGACCGGGAGGTCTCTCCCGAGACCGTGCGGGCTTCGAAGTGCGAGATGTACACTATACCCACTATGGGCGTATGTGTCCGATCGAGACTCCTGAAGGTCCGAACATCGGTCTGATCGTCTCTCTGGCGAACTATACCCGTGTGAATGATTACGGGTTCCTGGAGAGCCCCTATAGAAAAGTAGTGAACGGTAAGGTCACCAGAGAGATCGAGTATCTCTCTGCGATCGATGAGGAGAAACACTTCATCGCACAGGCGAACGCTGAGATCGATGAGGAGGGTAACTTCCTCGCAGATCAGGTGTCAGTCAGACGATCGGGTGACTATATCACCAAGGACCCTGCCGGTATCTCCTATATGGACGTATCGCCGAAACAGGTAATCTCCGTGGCCACCTCCCTCATCCCGTTCCTCGAGCATGATGATGCGAACAGGGCGCTGATGGGATCGAACATGCAGAGACAGGCTGTACCGCTGGTATTCCCTGAACCTCCACGTGTCGGTACCGGTATGGAGGCCAAGACGGCGTATGACTCAGGAGTCCTGATCAAGGCCAGACGGGCGGGGGTCGTTGACTATGTCACCGCTGAAGAGGTGGTGATCATACCTGATGAAGCAGCTGATGACCAGGACCGGGATGTCTATACGGTACAGAAGTACCAGAGGACCAACCAGGACACCTGTTTCACCCAGAAACCGATCGTCAGCAAAGGGCAGCATATCGCGCTGCAGCAGGCTATCGCGGATGGTCCTTCGACCTATCAGGGAGAGCTTGCTCTGGGGAGGAACGTCCTTGTGGGGTTCGTTCCCTGGAACGGATACAACTACGAGGATGCGATCCTGATCTCTGAGAAGGTGGTCAAAGAAGATATCTTCACCTCTATCCATATCAAGGAATTCACCATCGATGTGCGGGAGACTAAGCTCGGTCCTGAGAAGCTCACACGAGACATTCCCAATACCAGCGAGAAGTCCCTCGAGCAGCTTGATGCCGACGGTATCATCCGTGTAGGCGCCAAGGTGAAGTCAGGGTATATCCTTGTGGGTAAAGTCACTCCGAAGTCGGAGGCAGATTCCACACCGGAATTCAAACTGCTGAACTCGATCTTCGGTGAGAAGGCGAAAGAGGTACGTGATACGTCCCTGAAGGTGCCCCATGGTACCGAAGGTACGGTGATCGATATACAGCGTCTCAAACGTTCTGAGGGGGATGATCTTCCTCCAGGCGTTGATGAGGTGGTCAAGGTCCTCGTCGCCCGGAAGCGAAAGCTCAAAGAGGGTGATAAGATGGCCGGACGACACGGGAACAAGGGTGTCGTCGCACGGGTGCTTGCAGAAGAGGATATGCCGTACATGGAAGACGGTACCCCTCTCGATATCTGCCTGAACCCGCTTGGTGTGCCTTCACGAATGAACATCGGACAGCTGCTCGAGACCGAACTCGGTTGGGCTGCTACCGTGCTCGATCAGTGGTACTCCACCCCGGTGTTCCAGTCTGCCACAGTCGAGCAGATCGAGAACAAGCTTGAAGAAGCCGGGATCCCGAAGTCTGCGAAGACGATCCTGCGGGACGGTCGAACGGGTGAACCGTTCGTCAATCCGGTGTTCTGCGGCTATGTCTATATGCTGAAGCTTGCTCACCTTGTCGATGACAAGATGCATGCACGTTCTACAGGACCCTATTCACTGGTCACACAGCAGCCGCTCGGTGGTAAGGCACAGTTCGGTGGGCAGCGACTGGGAGAGATGGAAGTCTGGGCTCTTGAGGCCTATGGTGCTGCGAACACTCTGCAGGAGCTGCTGACGATCAAGTCAGATGACATGAATGGTCGTGTGAAGATCTATGAGAGTATTGTGAAGGGTGAGCCGGCAACCAGTGCCGGGATGCCCGAATCATTTAACGTATTGGTACAGGAGCTACGGGGTCTTGCACTTGAGATGAGTATATACGATTCGAAAGGCAAGCAGATCCCGTTGACAGAACGTGATGAAGAGCTGATTAACAAAAAAGGTAATCAATTCTAAGCAGGAGAACTCGTCGAATGAGAGAAATTCAGGATTTCGATAGTATTATGATAAAACTCGCCTCCCCGGAGCAGATCAGAGCATGGTCGTACGGTGAGGTGAAAAAACCGGAGACGATCAACTATCGTACCCTCCGTCCGGAAAAGGACGGTCTGTTCTGTGAACGGATCTTTGGTACCACCAAGGAGTGGGAGTGTTACTGCGGTAAGTTCAAGTCTATCAGGTATAAGGGTGTTATCTGTGACAGGTGTGGTGTGGAAGTCACACACTTCAAGGTGCGACGTGAACGTATGGGTCATATCGAACTTGCAGCACCGGTGTCACACATCTGGTACTATCGTTCTGTGCCATCAAGGATGGGACTGTTACTTGACCTCACCATGGCTGCGCTGCGATCGATCCTCTACTATGAGAAGTACGTCGTCATCAATGCCGGTGATACCGATCTGAAGTATCAGCAGCTGCTGAGTGAAGAGGAATACTACGAAGCACGCGATCGATACGGTGAGACCTTCACTGCAGGGATCGGGGCCGAGGCAGTCAAGAACCTGCTTGAGAATCTTGACCTTGAGGCACTCTCAGCAGAGCTTCGGTCAAAGATGCTCCAGAAGGGACCGAAGTCAGACAAGCGACTGCTCAAACGGATCGAGGTCGTAGAGAACTTCAGGGACTCGAAGAACAGACCTGATTGGATGATCCTCAACGTCATTCCGGTGATCCCGCCGGAGCTGCGCCCTATGGTCCAGCTTGACGGTGGACGGTTCGCCACCTCCGATCTCAATGATCTCTATCGACGAGTGATCAATAGAAACAACCGTCTCAAGCGTCTGATGTCGCTCAACGCCCCTGATATCATCATCAGGAACGAGAAGCGCATGCTGCAGGAAGCAGTCGATGCACTCTTTGACAACTCCAAGAAGAAACGGGTAGTCAAGGGGGCCTCAAACAGGCCGCTGAAGTCGCTCTCCGATATGCTCAAAGGTAAGCAGGGTCGTTTCAGACAGAACCTGCTTGGGAAGCGTGTCGACTACTCGGGTCGTTCTGTCATCGTCGTCGGTCCTGAACTGAGACTCCATCAGTGCGGACTGCCCTCGAAGATGGCGCTGGAACTCTACAAACCGTTCATCATGAAACGCCTGGTACAGAAGGGTGTCGTCTATAATATCAAGAAGGCCAAGAGCCTCGTGGAGCAGGAGACCCAGGAAGTCTGGGCGATCCTTGATGAGGTGGTCAAAGAACACCCTGTCATGCTCAACCGTGCACCGACACTCCACCGACTGGGTATCCAGGCGTTCGAGCCGGTACTTGTAGAGGGTAAGGCCATCAAGCTCCACCCCCTGGTATGTCATGCCTACAACGCTGACTTCGACGGTGACCAGATGGCTGTTCACGTCCCTCTCACACAGGCTGCACAGATCGAGTGCTGGACACTCATGCTCTCGACGAACAACCTCCTTGACCCGGCGAACGGGAATCCGGTCGTCTTCCCGTCACAGGATATGGTCCTTGGGATCAACTACCTGACCCGTGAGAAGGCGGGAGTGAAGGGCGAAGGGAAGTTCTTCGATAACATCGATGAGATCCTCATGGCGATCGATAACGGCTCTCTGAGCTATAATGCCGTGATCACCTATAAGATGCCTGACGGCTCGAAGATCAAAACGACCGGCGGTCGGGTCATCTTCAATGAAGCCATGCCTGAGACGATCGGCTACCAGAATCGCTGTCTCGGTGATAAGGAGCTCAGAGCTCTCGTCGGTGAGACCCTCTCACGACACAGCAACTCCGTTGCCGTTGAGATGCTCGATGCGATCAAGGATATCGGATACAAGTTCGCTACGCTCTTCGGTGCTACCATCGGCGTTCAGGACATCATCATCCCTGCCAGAAAGAAGGAGATGATCGACGATGCCAATGAGCTGGTGAAGCAGATCCAGGAGCAGTACCAGCAGGGCCATATCACTCAGGAAGAGCGGTACAACCGTGTCATCGAGGTCTGGAGTAAGACCAACGAGGACCTGACCAATGAGCTGATGGACATCCTGAAGGTGGATCAGCAGGGGTTCAACTCCGTATATCTCATGGCAGATTCCGGTGCTCGAGGAAGCAGGACCCAGATCAGACAGCTCGGCGGTATGCGTGGTCTGATGGCCAAACCATCAGGTGACATCATCGAGCTGCCGATCAGATCGAACTTCAAGGAAGGTCTGTCGATCATCGAATTCTTCATCTCGACCAATGGTGCCCGTAAGGGACTTGCCGATACCGCACTCAAGACCGCAGATGCCGGGTACCTTACCAGGCGTCTGGTCGATATCGCACAGGATGTGGTCATCAACGAAGAGGACTGCGGGACGATCAACGGTATATCGATCCGAGCCATCAAAGATGGTGAGGATATCGTAGAATCCCTGAGCGATCGTATCGTCGGTCGATTCACCCTGGAACGGGTCAAACACCCCATCACCGATGAGGTGATGATCGAAGTGAACGAAGAGGTGACCGAGGATACCGCCAAGGCGATCGAAGAGGCCGGGATAGAGTCCGTACGTATACGAACGGTGCTCACCTGTGAATCAAAGCACGGTGTATGCCAGAAGTGTTACGGCAGGAATCTTGCCACGAACAAGACGGTCAACATCGGAGAGGCTGTCGGAATCATCGCCGCACAGTCGATCGGGCAGCCCGGGACACAGCTGACCATGCGTACCTTCCATATCGGAGGGGCCGCCATGAAGTCGAGTGAGGAGAACAAGATCTCTCTTGGCTATCCTGTGATCCTCCAGTCTCTCGTCGGTAATACGGTCACATTAAGTGACGGGACCGTGGTCTTCACCCGAAAGGGGCTCATCGGTATCTCGCGGGTGCTGCGTACCATAGCAGCCTCGGAGTATGATGGACTTCTGGTCGAAGATGGTGAGAAGGTCGTCAACGGGATGCCGCTGGCGGTCAAGGACGGGAAGGAACTGCTTGCAGAAGAGATCGCCTATGTCAAGCTGCAGGATGGAGAGATCCTGCTGCTCACACAGGAACAGCAGATAGATATCAAGACCGGTTCGGAGCTGCACGTGGCCATGGGGACCTTGATCCCTGCGAACGAAGCCCTTGTGACCTTCGACCCGTTCTCAGAACCGATCATCGCAGAACAGGATGGGAAGCTCAAGTTCATCGATATCCTCCTCGGGACCACCCTGAAGGAAGAGGTGAACGAAGAGACCGGGAACGTCGAGAAGAAGATCACTGAGTATACGCTGGAGACTCTCCAACCGAGGATCGCCATCGTCGATGAGGATGATAACGAACTGTCCACCTACTTCCTGCCGGGAGCCTCCTACCTGAACGTAGAAGACGGCGCAGTGGTGAAGAAGGGAAAGATCCTTGCAAAGCTGCTCAAAGAGAGTGTGAAGACCCGTGATATCACCGGTGGTCTTCCCCGTGTCGGCGAGCTCTTCGAGGCTCGAAGGCCGAAGATCGCAGCCGTACTCTCCAAGCTTGACGGTTATGTCAGGTTCAAGGGGATCGTCAAGGCCAAGCGTGTGGTCGTGGTAGAGGATGAGTTCGGCAACGAAGGGAAGCATCTGATCCCCATGGGTAAACACCTTCTGGTACGAGACGGAGACCTGGTGAAAGCCGGTGAACAGCTGTGTGACGGAGCCACTGACCCACATGATATCCTCGATATCCTGGGAGAGAATGCACTGCAGTCCTTCCTGGTCGACGAGGTGCAGGAGGTCTACCGACTGCAGGGTGTAGATATCAATGATAAGCATATCGGTGTCATCGTGAGACAGATGATGAGGAAGGTAGAGATCATATCGGTCGGAGATACCAGCTTCATCTACGGTCAGCAGATCGACAAGTACCGGTTCAACGAGGAGAACGAGCGAGTGATGAGAGAGGGAGGGCAGTCTGCGATCGCACAGCCCCTGCTGCTCGGTATCACAAGAGCCTCTTTGAGCATCGATTCCTTCATATCTGCCGCATCGTTCCAGGAGACCACGAAAGTTCTGACAAATGCTGCTATCGCAGGCAGTAGAGATGACTTGCGTGGATTGAAAGAAAATGTTATCATCGGACACCTTATCCCGGCAGGTACTGGAATGAAGAAATATCGTGACATCACCCTCGTCAATGAGGATGAAGATACGCTCAATGATTCAGTACAGACGGTACGTGATGCGCGAAAGCGTGATGAAGTCGAATTCTATGATGATGAAGACGAGATCGAAGAAGAAGATATGAATGCACTATCTGGAGGTGAGGCTTAGGGTGAATGGCTGTATGTGAACCATACGGTCTGGAACAGGAACCGGTCTCCATGCTGACTTCAGATGATGATATACATGATGGTGCTGTGCAGTGGTGCACAGTGTGAAAAAATGTGAACGGAAAAGGGAGTGTATCGAAAAGATGCCCACTATAAATCAGCTAGTACGAATGGGACGTAAATCCCAGAAGAAGAAGACAGACTCACCTGCTCTGGACAGTTGTCCACAGAAGCGTGGAGTATGTACTCGTGTGATGACTGTCACCCCCAAGAAGCCGAACTCGGCTTTGAGAAAGGTCGCCAGGGTCAGATTGACCAATGGTATAGAAGTGACAGCCTATATCCCGGGTATCGGCCATAACCTGCAGGAGCACTCAGTCGTACTCCTTCGAGGCGGCAGAGTGAAGGACCTTCCAGGTGTTCGTTATCACATCGTCCGAGGAGCAAAAGATACCCTCGGTGTGAACGATCGAAGGAAGTCACGTTCTAAATACGGTACGAAGAGACCAAAGGCATAGGGAGGTAGGACATGGCTAGAAGAAAAGTCGCACCAGTCAGAGAATTGCTTCCTGACCCACGGTATAACAGTACGGTCGTTGAGAAGTTCATCAGACGCATGATGGTCGATGGTAAGAAGTCGATCAGTACGAAGATCATCTACGATGCGATGAGCATCATGGAAGAGAAGGCCGGAGAGCCGGCACTCGATGTGTTCCTGAAGGCTCTTGCCAATGTGAAGCCGGTCGTAGAGGTAAAGTCCCGACGTGTCGGTGGTTCTACCTATCAGGTACCGGTCGAGATCAGGGAGAGCAGACGAGAAGCACTTGCCATGCGCTGGGTCATCCAGGCAGCACGTTCAAGAAGCGGTAAGTCCATGAGTGAGAAACTCTCTTCAGAGATGGTCGATGCATTCAACTCGACTGGATCTGCATTCAAGAAGAAGGAAGATACGCACCGAATGGCTGATGCCAACAAGGCGTTCTCTCACTACCGCTGGTAGACTTCAAGGAACCTGCAGAGACATGTCTCCCGAGCGATCGGTGGACATGTCTCTTAGTTTGTGTGTTTTTGCTTATAAAACAATAAGATACTATTGACTAAAGAGTGAATACATCCTATATTCGACAAGCTGGCGTTCAGTAAAAGCACTTTGTGCCTCCTGATGCCGGTTGGTTAGAACCAAACCCATCGTCCGTACGAGTTTGTGGATGGTTAGGTGGTTCCAGACGTAACACAGATTAATCTGTACTATGTCAGTTGGGAGAATCCTTCTACCTTTCTGACCTCTGGATCCTTACTTGACGTATCTCTATGCAAACATACAACATACGGAAATGGATCTCAGTCGTTGAAATGGTTAGTGGATAATACTAATTTTTTTTAATTATTTAACTATATTTGTGATTTGGTCACAAGGAGGAACGGATGGCTAAAGAGAAATTCAAGAGGACGAAACCACATATCAATGTTGGTACTATCGGACACGTCGACCATGGTAAGACTACTCTTACTGCGGCTATCACCATGCACAGTGCACGTAAGATGGGTGATAAGGTAATGAGCTACGAAGATATCGATAACGCTCCTGAAGAGAAAGCGCGAGGTATCACGATCAACACAAGACACGTTGAGTACCAGACTGAAAAACGTCACTACGCTCACGTGGACTGTCCGGGACACGCCGACTACATCAAGAACATGATCACCGGTGCTGCTCAGATGGATGGATCTATCATCGTCGTCGCTGCGACTGACGGTGCTATGGCTCAGACGAAAGAACACATCCTTCTTGCTCGACAGGTAGGTGTGCCTTCACTGATCGTCTTCATCAACAAATGTGACCAGGTCGATGATCCGGACCTGATCGAACTGGTAGAAGAAGAGATGAGAGACCTCCTCACAGAGTATGAATACCCTGGTGATGAGACTCCTGTGATCAAGGGTTCTGCGTTCCAGGCAATGGAAAACCCCGATGACCCCGAAGCTACGAAATGTATCGAAGACTTGCTCGAAGCAATGGACACATACTTTCCACTGCCCGAACGAGCTGTCGATAAGCCCTTCCTGATGCCTATCGAGGATATCTTCTCGATCCAGGGACGTGGTACTGTCGTAACAGGACGAATCGAACGAGGAATCGTGAAAGTCGGTGAGGAGATCGAGATCGTCGGAGTCAAGGACACTCGAAAGACCGTATGTACCGGTGTCGAGATGTTCAACAAGCTGCTTGATGAAGGTCAGGCCGGTGATAACATCGGTGCTCTTCTTCGAGGTGTTGACAAGAAAGACGTCGTTCGAGGACAGGTGCTCGCTAAGCCGGGAACCATCACTCCTCACAAGAAGTTCAAGGGAGCGATCTACGTACTGAGCAAAGATGAGGGTGGACGACACTCACCATTCTTCTCAGGATACCGACCCCAGTTCTATTTCAGAACGACTGACATCACTGGTACTGTGAACCTGCCTGAAGATAAGCAGATGATCATGCCTGGTGACAACACGGAAGTAATCGTAGAGCTGATCTACCCGATCGCTATGGAAAAAGGTCTTAAATTCGCAATTCGTGAAGGTGGCCGAACTGTAGCAAGTGGTCAGGTTACAGAGATAATCGAATAAAGACAGTAGAGAGTCTCGTTTCCGGTATCACCGGGAACGAGACTGGCTTTATGGAGGAATGATGACCAAAGATAGAATTCGGGTACGATTGAGAGGTTTTGATATCGACCTTGTTGAACAGAGTTCAAAGGCAATCGTGCAGACAGTAGTAAAAGCTGGAGCAAAGGTCTCAGGACCGGTTCCGCTTCCTACACGTATCAATAAATTTACGGTGCTCAGATCACCTCATGTCAATAAGAAGTCTCGTGAGCAGTTTGAAATGAGAACCCATAAAAGACTTATTGACATACTCGATCCTACATCAAAAGTTATGGATGCCCTAATGAAGCTTGAGCTTCCTGCCGGTGTGGATGTAGAGATTAAACAGTAATAAACAGTTGAGGTAAGAGATGTTAGGGCTTATCGGCAAAAAAGTCGGAATGACACAAGTGTTTGATGATAGAGGGGTATTGACCCCCGTTACGGTTATCAAGATAGAAGACAATGTTGTTATATCGGAGAGAACCGCCGAGAAAAACGGTTACAGTGCTTGTGTTATCGGTGCTGTTGATGTGAAGAAGAATCACATCACAAAACCGCATGCTGGGCAATTCAAGGATATCTGTGATCCAAAGAAATATCTTGTAGAGATGCAGGACCACGGTCTGGAACTCTCTATCGGAGATGTTCTCGGGGTTGATTCCTTTGATGATATAGCATTTGTGGATGTGGAAGGGACTTCGAAAGGTAAAGGGTTCCAGGGTGTTATGAAACGACATAACTTCGCTGGTGGTCCTGCTGGACACGGTTCAAAGTTCCATAGAGGTCTTGGTGGTACAGGAATGGCCGCTTCTCCTTCTAGAGTGTTCAAGGGTACGAAGATGCCTGGTAGAATGGGTGGCGAGAAAACAACAGTACAGAATTTACGAGTCGTGAAAGTTGATGCGGAGAAGAAAGTTCTCATGGTGAAGGGTGCGATCCCCGGCCCGCGTCAAAGTATAGTGATTGTAAAAAAATCAAAGAAGAAATAGAGGCGAGACATGAAAGCGAAAGTCTTTTCGATACAAGGTGAGGAGATCAAAGAGATCACACTCAACGATTCAGTGTTTGCCACTGAAGTGAGTGACGGGTCGATCTACTACGCCGTTAATAACGAATTAGCTAACCGCAGAGTCGGGACCGCCTGTACCAAAACACGGGGTGAAGTGAACTACAGTAACGCTAAACCCTGGAGACAGAAAGGAACTGGTAATGCAAGATCTGGAGATAAGAAATCTCCTGTCTGGGTTGGTGGTGGAACTGTCTTTGGTCCGAAACCAAGGGATTATAGTCACAAGCTACCAAAGAAGATGAAGAGACTGGCAATGAAGTCGCTGCTCTCGATGAAAGTTAACGAAGAGTGTCTGAAAGTCGTTGAAGACTTTGCAGTGGAGACTGGTAAGACCAAAGATCTTGCCCAGATCCTCAAGAACCTGGTTAACGGAGAGAGGACCCTTATCATTATTCGTGATGAGGATGCGATGATTCGAAGAGCAGGGAAGAACATCCCCTGGGTCAGGATCAATTCTTACAACAGGCTGTCCGCGAAAGAACTGCTTTACGGCAAGAACGTTCTTCTCCTAGAGACAGCAGCCGAGAATTTGAACAAATTCTACGGTGAAGAGTAAGGGGTCGATTGTGAGAGCAGATCAAGTAATTATAGCACCTGTGCTGACTGAGAAATCGAATATCATGCGAGAGTCAGACCAGAAGAAATACACATTCAAAGTCGATCCAAGGGCTAACAAGATCCAGATCATGAAAGCCGTGGAAGAGTTGTTCTCTGTGAAGGCTCTGAATTGTAATGTGTCGATGGTGAAGGCTAAGCCTAAGTTCACCAGAACCAAGTCCGGCGTTCGTGCTGGATCTACGACTCCCTGGAAGAAGGCGATCGTAACAGTAGCTAAAGGCGATTCAATCAGCGCTATAGAAGGCGTGTAGGAGAAGGGGTATTATGGGTATAAAGAAATATAATCCGAGAACCCCGAGTCTTCGGTATAAGACAACTTTGACTTTTGAAGAGATAACGACTTCAGAGAGTGAAAAGACGCTGACAAAGGGAATAAGCAAGAATGCCGGACGTGGAGCCGGTGGCCGGATCAGTGTACGAAGACGCGGTGGCGGACACAAGAGAAAGTATAGAGAGATCGATTTTAGACGAAACAAGTATGGGATTCCCGGAACGGTCTCCACTATTGAATATGATCCAAACAGATCATCCAATATTGCTTTGATAGTCTACGCTGATGGCGAGAAGAGATATATTCTTGCACCAAAGGGTCTCAAGCCCGGTGTGAAGATCATAAGTGGAGAGAAAGCTCCTCTTGAGATCGGGAATGCGATGCCGCTGAAGAGTATCCCTCTTGGTATGGCAGTCCATAACGTGGAGCTGCAGCTCGGCAAAGGCGGGCAGCTTGTCCGTTCAGCCGGTACGGTAGCTACCATCGTGGCTAAAGAGGGTGATTTCGCTACCCTTAAGTTGCCTTCTGGTGAGATGAGAATGATCTTCTCCGGTTGTTTCGCGACGATCGGCAGTATCGGAAACGAAGATCATATGAATGTCAGTCTTGGTAAAGCAGGTCGGGCAAGATGGCTTGGTCGTAGACCGAAGGTCCGTGGTGTTGTCATGAACCCTGTCGATCACCCGCATGGTGGTGGTGAAGGGAAGACTTCCGGTGGACGTCATCCTGTTTCTCCCTGGGGTCAGCCTACTAAGGGGTATAAGACCAGGAAGAAGAGAAAGACTTCAAGTAAGTTTATCGTGAAGAAGCGGAAGTAGGAGTAGAAAGTGGCTAGGTCAATCAAAAAAGGACCTTTTATAGAGAAAGCACTTTATAAGAGAGTTCTCGAAGCAAACAAAGCGGGACAGAAACCCATGATTAAGACATATTCCCGTTGCTCGACTATCATTCCCGAAATGGTCGGTTTTACCATTTCAGTCTACAATGGAAAGACATGGGTCCCTGTATATGTTACAGAGAACCTCGTAGGGCACAAGTTCGGTGAGTTCTCACCGACCAGGTTCTACAGAGGTCATGCCAATTCAGACAAAAAATCGAAGAAGAGATAGGTGTCGTAATGGAAGCAAAGAAAGGTTACAAAGCAGTAGCAAAGTATCTGATGGTTTCTCCTACAAAAGTACGCCCTATCGCGAATCTTGTACGAAAGAAGCCGTATACTGAGGCTGTTGCGATCCTTGAAGCAATGCCTCAGAAAGGTGCTGGTTTGATCAAGAAGGTCGTACAGTCAGCTGCAGCGAATGCGCTGTCACAGAACAAGCAGCTCGATGAAGAGATGCTCTATGTGAAGGCGATCTGTATTGATGAAGGCCCTCGTTTGAAGCGTGTATGGCCAAGGTCTCACGGACGTAGAGATATTCTACTTAAACGAGAGAGTCATATATCAGTGGTTCTTGATGAATTAGCGAGCATGGGGGAGTAGATGGGGCAGAAAGTAAATCCTATAGGACTCCGTTTAGGAGTCAATAAGACTTGGAAATCAAAATGGTATGTGGATCCGAAGAACTATGCAGACACCCTGCATGAGGACCTGCGTATTCGAAAGGCTCTAGAGAGTTGCCCCGAGACGAAAGGCGCTGATATCTCGGACGTCGAGATCATCAGAAAGCCCCAGAGGATCACTATCGTCATCAAGACTTCAAGACCGGGGATCATCATCGGGTCAAAAGGGTCCAATGTCGAGTTGCTCGGAAAGAGACTGCAGGGACTTGCTGATAAGAAAGTGCAGATCAAGATCAAAGAAGTGAAACGGCCTGAAGCAGATGCACAGCTCATCGCTCTGAACGTCGCGAAGCAGCTCAAGATGAGAGGTTCTTTCCGAAGAGCCATGAAGATGGCTGTCAGTAATGCGATGCGAGCAGGCGTACAGGGAGTCAAGATCAAAGTCTCCGGTAGATTAGGCGGGGCTGAGATGGCACGAACTGAGTGGAACAAGGACGGACGAGTCCCTCTGCATACACTGAGATCCGATATTGATTATGGGTTTGCTGAAGCAAACACCACTTTCGGCCTTATCGGTGTAAAAGTTTGGGTCTTCAATGGTGAGATCTATGATAAAGCCCAAAAAGAGGATGCAGGTCTTCTGGTGAAAAAGACCAGAGAGCGCAAACCTTCAGCAAGGAGATAGTAAGTCATGCTTAGTCCTAAGAGAGTTAAGTATAGAAAAAGAATGAGAGGCAAGGTCGATGGTGTTGCACATCGTGGTAATACATTAGCCTTTGGTGATTTCGGCCTGATGGCTCTTGATCCTAAATGGATCACCAATCGCCAGATCGAGGCTGCCCGTGTCGCTATGACAAGGCACATCAAACGTGGTGGTAAGGTATGGATCAGGATATTCCCCGATATGCCTTACACGAAGAAACCTGCCGAGACTCGACAGGGTAAAGGTAAGGGTAATCCCGAGGGTTGGGTTGCTGTCGTCAAAAAAGGTGCGATCATGTTTGAGATGGGTGGGGTTTCCCAGGAACTCGCTCAGGAAGCAATGGCACTCGCTGCAAGCAAATTGCCCATCAAGACAAAGTTTGTAGTAAGACGTGATCTGGAGAAGATGTGATATGAAAGTTTCATACAATGATCTGACCTACACAGAGTTGGTTAATAAAAAAGAAGAGCTCCATAAGGAGTATCTGAAACTGCGAATGGATAAAGTATTAGGGCATCTTGAGAATCCCCTGAGACTGAGAACGGTACGAAGAGATATCGGAAGGGTAAATACTATTATTCATGAGTATGCTTTAGGCATACGAAAAAATACTAAGTAAGAGAGGCCTGGTGTTCTATGAAGGCAAATAAAAAGACATATACAGGACAGGTCGTGAGTGACAAGATGGATAAGACCATCGTAGTCGCGATCACGACTAGAAGGCTCCACCCTCTTTATAAGAAATATGTAAAGAAGACCAAAAAATTGAAAGCTCATGATGAGAGCAACGATGCAAAAGCAGGGGACACAGTACGTGTCGTCGAGTGTCGTCCTCTCAGCAAAGACAAGTGCTGGAGACTGACCCAGATTGTCGAGCGTGCTAAATAGTCGTAAAGGAGTTGCGTTATGGTTCAGATGCAAACGTATTTAAACGTTGCCGACAATAGCGGTGCAAAACGCGTACAATGTATCAAGGTGCTTGGTGGAAGTAAGAGAATGACCGCAGGTATCGGTGATATCATAGTAGTTGCCGTAAAAGACGCGCTTCCGAACGGCCAGATCAAAAAGGGTGACGTGCAGAAAGCTGTTATTGTTCGAGTGAGAAAAGAATACCGAAGACCTGACGGTACCTATATCAGGTTTGATGATAATGCGTGTGTGATTATCGATGCCAACAATAACCCGCGTGGAAAGCGAATCTTCGGACCGGTAGCTCGAGAACTTCGAGAGGGCGGTTTCATGAAGATAGTTTCTCTGGCGCCGGAAGTGTTGTAGGGAGTAAAGAATGGCAAGTACAAGAATCAAGAAGAATGATACTGTGAAGGTCATAGCCGGAAAAGATAAGGGCAAGACTGGAAAGGTCGTCAAGATCGATCGGACTGCCGGAAGGGTAGTCGTTCAGGGTGTCAACATGGTCAAGAAGGCCATGAAGAAGAGAAGTCAGCAGGATAAGGGTGGAATCATTGAAATCGAAGCGCCTTTGCACATCTCTAATGTTGCTATCGTGACAAAAGATGGTTCGACTTCAAGGATTGGATACAAATTCGAAGACGGGAAGAAAGTTCGTTTTGCGAAGAAGACCGGGGAAGTGCTCTGATGGATAAGTATATACCAAGGGTTAGAAAACAGTACAAAGAGACCGTTGCTCCTGAACTGATGAAAGAGTTCTCTTACACATCAGTCATGCAGATACCCACCATTGAGAAGATCTCAGTGAGTGTAGGTGTCGGGGAAGCAATAGACAACAAGAAATTACTTGATTCAGCAGTAAAAGAACTGGAGCAGATCACAGGGCAGCATGCTGTGAAGACAAAAGCTCGTAAATCGATCGCAAACTTCAAGCTTCGACAGGGCCAGGAAATTGGTACTATGGTCACCCTTAGAGGCGCACAGATGTGGGAGTTCTACGATAGACTGGTCAATGTTGCGCTGCCTCGAGTAAAGGACTTCAAGGGAGTCAATCCCCACGCTTTTGACGGGCATGGTAATTTTTCTCTGGGGATCAAGGAACAGATCATCTTCCCTGAGATCGATTATGATAATATTGAACGAGTTAGTGGTCTCAATGTAGCTATTGTTACGACTGCTAAAACAGACGAAGAAGGTTTTACCCTGCTGAAAAAGCTCGGCATGCCTTTCAGCAAATAGTTGGGAGAGATCGATGGCTAAAAAATCAATGATTGTGAAGGCCCAAAGAGAGCCGAAATACAGCACACGTAAAGTGAATCGCTGTAGGGTTTGTGGTAGACCTCGGGGTTATATGAGAAAGTTTGAGATGTGCAGAATCTGCTTTCGAAAACTTGCCAGTGAAGGTAAAATCCCTGGTGTGACAAAATCCAGCTGGTAGGAGAGTGAGATGGCTATAAGTGATCCTGTTGCGGATATGCTGACCAAAATCAGAAACGCAAATCTAGCAAAACATGAAAAAGTGGATGTAACCACTTCTAAATTAAAATTACAGATCGTGAAGATCCTCAAGAACGAGGGTTATGTGAAGAATTTCAAGAAGGTGACAAAAGAGAATGTGAACTACATTCGCATCTTCCTGAAATATGACGAAGATCAGCAACCCATCATCCACGGGCTGAAACGAGTTTCTACCCCTGGTAGAAGAGTGTATACCGGGTATAAAGATATGCCCAGGGTATTCAATGGTCATGGTGTGGTCGTGGTATCTACTTCTAGTGGTGTTATTACTGGAAAGAAAGCAACTGATCAGAAGGTCGGCGGAGAGCTGATCTGTACGATCTGGTAAGGTGGTGAACTATGTCTCGTATTGGTAAATTACCGATAACTATACCTTCTGGTGTGAAAGTCGCTGTTGCAGATGCGACGGTGACCGTCGAAGGTCCCAAAGGGAAACTGGTTCAGGATTTCATGCCGAACGTAACCATCACCGTTGAAGGTGCTCAGGTTATCGTGAATAGAAAGGATGATTCCAAGAGTTCCAGAAGTTATCATGGACTCTATAGACAGCTTGTACAGAATATGATTACAGGCGTCTCAACCGGTTTCACAAGAGCTCTTCTGATCAACGGTGTTGGTTATCGAGCTGAAGTGAAAGGGAATATCTTATATCTCAACCTTGGTTTCTCGAACCAGATTGAGTTTATGATCAATGAGGATGTCACTATCGTCTGCGAAGGCCAGAACAAGGTCATCGTCTCCGGTATTGATAAACAGAAAGTCGGTCAAGCCTGTGCTGAAATACGTTCACTTCGTCCGCCTGAGCCCTACAAAGGCAAGGGTATCAAGTATGAAGATGAAGTCATTAGACGTAAAATCGGTAAATCTGGTGTCAAGTAGGATAGTGCTATGAAACGAGTGAACGATAAGAAACGAAAACAACTTAAGAGAAAGATCCATATCAGAAAGCGGATCTCCGGTACTCCCGAACGACCAAGACTTACTGTCTTCAGGAGTAATAAGCATGTCTATGTTCAGGTCATCGATGACACCAAGGGTGTTACGATTGCATCAGCAAGCAATATCGAGGCTGAATTCAAGGGATTGAAGAATAATGTCGCTGATGCGGAGAAGATCGGACAGGCAATCGGTGAACGACTCGCTGCCAAGAAGATCGAAGCTGTTGTGTTTGACAGGAATGGATATCTCTATCATGGAATCGTCAAGAGCATAGCCGATGGCGCAAGAAAATCAGGATTGAAGTTCTAGGGGGATATGGTGGAAAAGTCCAAAGATCAGGAATTTGTTGAGAAACTCATAAAACTCAATCGAGTCGCTAAAGTCGTCAAAGGTGGTAGAAGGTTCTCCTTCTCCGCACTGGTAGTCGTCGGCGATCAGAAAGGTCGGGTAGGGTACGGATTTGGTAAAGCCAATGATGTCACCGAGGCCATTCGAAAGAGTATTGAAAAAGCTAAGAAGAACATGATCGAAGTACCTCTTAAGAGGACCACGATACCTCATGAGATCCAGGGTGAGTTCAAGAGTGCCAAGGTTCTGCTGCGACCTGCAGCTCCCGGTACGGGAGTCATCGCCGGTGGACCGGTTCGTGCGGTGATGGATGCCTGCGGTATCCATGATATCCTCGCGAAGTCCTTAGGCTCCAAGAATACACAGAATATCGTAAAGGCTGTCTTTGATGGTCTTGAGAACTTGTTCGATGCTCCCAAGGTCGCAAAGAACAGAGGCAAGTCTCTCAACGAGATGTGGGGTTAGTCATGGCTGAAAAAGTAGTGAATGTTCGCATAGAACTAGTGAAAAGTCTTATCGGGTCTAAACCCAAGCAGCGTGGAACGATCAAAGCTCTGGGCCTGGGCAAAGTAAACAGCTCTGTAGTACGAGAGGCTACTCCTGTTGTGAAAGGTATGATCAATACTGTTTCGCACCTTGTTAAAGTCGAGGAGATAAAGTAGTATGGGACAGATTAAAGCGCCCGAAGGGGCAAATAAGAAGAAGACCATCGTCGGTCGCGGGTACGGTTCGAAAGGCCGAAGCTCCGGACGAGGACACGATGGACAGAAATCACGATCCGGTGGTGGTGTACGACCTGGGTTCGAAGGTGGGCAGATGCCCCTCTATAGACGTCTTGCTCGAAAGGGGTTCTCGAACCATCCTTTCAAGAAAGAGTATCAGGTCGTCTCACTCGGAGAGATCTCCAACAACTTCGTAGATGGTGATGTGGTTACCCTTGAAGCCCTCAAGGCTAAGAGGATCGTGAAAGGTAAAGACGTTATGGTCAAGATCCTTGCGGACGGGGACATCGACAAGAAAGTTATCATCGAAGGCCTTAAAGTGTCTGGCAGCGCAGCGGTAAAAGTTGCAGCGGTCGGTGGCGAAATAAAATAGATTAAAAGAGGGAATCGATGGCAAACTCTTTAGTTGAAGTCTTCAGAATAAAAGAGCTCCGGAAAAGGATTGGTTTTACTGCACTCATGTTGGTGATCTTCCGATTGGGTGCCATACTTCCGATCCCCGGCATAAATGTGAATGCGTTAAAAGTCTATTTCATGTCGGCAGGTTCTTCCTCTGCCATCGGATTGACAGACTATCTTGATTTCTTTGCCGGTGGTGCATTCAAGAACTTCTCTGTCTTCATGCTGGGGATCATGCCGTACATCTCGACACAGATTATCATGCAGCTTCTGCTGGTAGTCTTCCCGAGTCTCAAGCGGCTCTCGGAAGAAGATGGCGGAAGGAAGAAAATACAGAAATTGACCCGATACGGTACAGTGGGACTCAGCTTGCTGCAGTCCTATGTGGTCACGATCTACGCCAGGTCTATCCCTGATGCACTGACGATCGATATCCTGCCGTATACGTTGATAGCGATGCTTACCGTAACGACCGGGACGATGTTCCTGGTCTGGATCGGAGAGCAGATCACCCAGAAGGGGATCGGGAATGGTATATCATTACTGATCTTCGCAGGTATCGTTGCCCGTATCCCGAGTGCTGTCGTGACTCTGGTCAAGACAGTCCAGGGCGGACAGCTGAACCCGGTAGTGGTGCTTATCGTACTGGCTATGTTCGTGGCGGTAGTCGCGCTGGTCATCTACGAGCAACAGGGACAGAGAAAGATCCCTGTGCATTATGCAAAGAGAGTTGTCGGGCGTAAGATGTACGGCTCACAGAGTACCTACATCCCGTTCAAGATCAACCCATCGGGAGTCATCCCGGTGATCTTCGCATCGGCACTGCTGTCATTCCCCTTACAGATAGCAACCTCACTCGGACCCGAGGTTGAATGGCTGGCAAGATTTGCAAATTGGTTGAGACCCCAGGGTACCCCATATCTATTGATCTACACCCTGCTCATCATCTTGTTTGCATTTTTCTATACACAGGTATCTCTCAACCCTACCGAGATTTCACGGCAGATCAGAGAGAATGGTGGTTCGATACCAGGAATCAGATCAGAGAAGATCGAAGAGTATCTGACGAAAGTATTGAATAGAATAGTATTCCCTGGTGCCCTGTTCCTGGCGTTCATCGCCTTGATCCCAACACTGGCACAGCAGTTCTTCAACTTCCCGGCATCCGTGGCAATGCTGCTGGGTGGGACATCACTGCTGATCCTCGTTGGAGTCGATCTTGATACCATGTCTCAGATCGAGGGTCATATGCGTATGCACCACTCAGAAGGGCTGATCAAGAAGGGCAGAATCAAATCAAGGAACTTATAGAGGTAGACCATGAAAGTCAGAGCAAGTGTAAAACCGATCTGTGAGAAGTGCAAGGTGATCAGAAGGAAAGGCGTAGTACGCATCCTGTGTGATAATCCCAAGCACAAGCAGAGACAGAGATAAGATGTCTGTATCAGTGACATCTTCAGCAGTACGAAAACGAACGAGTATTATATTATAGGAGGCCAGTTTACATGGCGAGGATTGCGGGTATTGATCTTCCTAATAAAGCAACAAAGATCTCTTTGACCTATATCTTTGGAATTGGTCGGACATCAGCGCTTGAAATCTGTTCAAAAACAGGTATCAACCCTGACACGCGAGCCAATAACTTGACAGCGGAAGAAGTGAATAGTTTACGACAAATCATTGAGAGCGATTATAAAGTTGAAGGACGTCTTCGAACTGAAGTCGCACTGAACATCAAACGACTGATGGACATCGGTTGTTATCGTGGATTGCGACATCGAAGAGGTCTACCTGTACGTGGTCAAAGAACCAAGACCAATGCACGTACACGAAAAGGTAAGAAAAAGACTGTTGCCAATAAGAAGAAATAAGAGGAGATAAGAAGTTGGCGAAGGCTAAGAAAAAAAGCAAGAAGACCGTATACGAAGGTAAAGTGTTCATTCAGGCTACTTTTAACAATACCATCGTTACCGTGACTGACTTGAATGGAAATACCGTATCATGGGCTAGTGCCGGTGGGCTTGGGTTCCGTGGTGCTAAGAAATCTACTCCTTATGCTGCACAGACCACAGCAGAGACTGCTGCGAAGAAGGCCATGGACTATGGCCTGAGAGAAGTGCATGTATTCGTGAAGGGCCCCGGTGTCGGCAGGGAATCTGCTGTAAGAGCACTCGGTGCGTTGGGACTGGCAGTGAAGAGTATCAGGGACGTGACTCCGATACCTCATAATGGATGCCGCCCGCGAAAGACCCGAAGAGTCTAAAGGAGTAACACTAAATGGCAAGAGAAATTGGACCGAAATGTAGAAAATGTCGGGCTGACCAGACTAAGTTATTCCTCAAAGGTGAACGATGTCATACTTCCAAGTGCCCGATCAATAAGAAATCAGGCAAACCTGGAAAAGAGCCCAGGGCTCGTTCAAAGAAGATGACTGACTACGGTATACAGCTCAGAGAGAAACAGAAACTGAAACGAACCTACTGTATGCTGGAAAAACAGTTCAAGCTGACATTCGTCGAAGCTGACAGACAGGAAGGGAAGACAGGTGAGAACCTGATCGTCCTGCTCGAAAGACGACTTGATAACATGGTATTCAGACTTCATTTTGGATCATCAAGGGATCAGGCGAAGCAGCTTGTCTCACATGGGCATATCCTTGTGAACGGCAAACGTGTGACCATACCTTCCTACCGTGTGAAAGTCGGTGACGAGATCAAGGTCGTTGCAGGGTCACAGAAGATGGTCGTGATCAAAGAGAGCCTGAAAGAGTATTCAAAATCAGGTGTTCCTGCATGGTTGAATCTTGATCCTGATGCCATGGCCGGTAAAGTGCTTGCGTTCCCAAGACGAAGCGAAGTCACCGAAATGGCGAACATCAATGAGCAGCTGATTGTCGAGCTCTATTCAAGATAGGAGTTATCATGGCGCGTAAGAGTTTAATGAAAGGATTCAAAAAGCCTAAAGGCATTATCTTTGAGCATAGTACCGTAGAAAACACGTATGGTAAGTTCGTTGCTTATCCATTCGAACGTGGGTTTGGTACTACCACAGGTAATACCCTGCGACGTGTCCTTTTGTCTTCAATACAGGGGTACGCGGTAACTGCTGTGAAGTTCACAAGCTATGATAGTGAAGGAAATCCGCACATGATCTCGAGTGAGTTCGAATCACTGCCTGGTGTAGTAGAAGATACTCCCGAGATCATCGCGAATCTGAAGAAACTTCAGATACTGATGCCTGCAGAGGTAGAAGAAAAGGTTCTGCTGATCGAGTGTAAAGGCCTGGGTACAGTGACCGGTGCAGACTTTGAGAAAGATACCGTAGAGATCCTGAACAAGGACCTCCTCATCTTTACCAGGATGGAAGATGCCAACATCGACATGGAGGTCCAGATAGACCTCAATCGTGGGTATGTCCCTTCTGAACTCAATGAAAAGTACATCGAGGAGATCGGGACCATACCGATCGATGCGGTATTCTCACCGGTGCAGAGGGTCAAGTACTCGATCGAGAACTGTCGTGTAGGTCAGCGTAACGACTATGACAAGCTGATACTTGAGATCTATACCGATGGAACGATCCTTCCTCAGAATGCATTGGCAGAGGCAGCGAAGATCGCCAAGGATCACTTCACCATATTCATAAACTTCGATGAATCGATCATTAATCACAGCGATGAGGTCGATGAGGAAGAAGAGAAAGTACAGCAGATTCTCAACACTCCTGTAGAGGAACTGGAGCTCTCTGTGAGATCTAGTAATTGTTTGAAGAATGCAGATATCCGATCTATCGGCGATCTGACCAGAAAAACAGAAGAAGAGATCGCAAAGACTAGAAACTTCGGTAAGAAATCATTGACCGAAATTAAAGAGAAGTTGAAAGAATGGAATCTGAGTCTTGGTATGACCGACTACAGTGTTCTTAAGACTTCTATCAGAATCCCAGGGAATAAGGAAGAAGATAATGAGGCATAGAGTTGGCTTTAACAGGCTGGATAGAAAGACAAGTCATCGAAAGGCAATGTTACGAAACATGGTAACATCGTTATTCAGATATGAACGCATAACCACTACCAAGGCAAAAGCTCTGGAAGCGCGTCGTATCGCTGATAAGATGATCACTCGTGCAAAAGAGGACACTGTACACAGCAGAAGAATCATTGCCAAAGACATCGGGGACAAAGAGATCCTCAACAAGCTCTTCACAGAGATCGCACCGATGTTCCAGGAACGAGCAGGTGGATACACCCGTATCCTCAAACTCGGGCAGCGACAGGGTGATGCCGCAGAAGTAGTACTTCTTGAGCTGGTCGAAAAGACCGAGGACAAGAAAGAAGAGAAGAAGAAGGCAAAGAAGAAGGCTCCTAAGAAGGCAGCTGAAGCTGCTGCTGAATAGCACTTCTCACAGCACATTCGAGACGAACATCATAGCCGCTCTCCTGCATGCAGGTCAGCGGTTTTTTCTTGCACTGCGGATACACCTTCTCCCTCCTGGCCTCGTATCATCTCTGCATCCGCTCGGGCAGGGTTCCGGCTCCACAAGAGAAAGAGATCGTTGTTCTACGATGTCTGTCTGAGGCTCTCATCATCTCCCGGACGGGTCGCCTGAAACCTACAATAATCCAATATGTGTCATTCTAGAACATGATATATGCACAATACACATAATGAAAGAGTATTGACTAATTATAAAATACGATTACCACGCTGAACCTGCTTGACATTGCAGAGGGTCTTGCATATTATGAAAACAAATAATATTGGGGGAAGTATATGTCAAGAATAGCACTATACATAATTCTTCCTCTCTTCGGTGTAATTCTAGGTTGGTTAATTCGTTGGCTGTATGCGAAATTTCAGCTTTCATCTACTGAGCAGAGAGCCGCGCGATTGAGTGAAGAAGCGGTCAAGGAAGCTGAGGCTAAAAGCCGTGAGATTCAGCTTGAAACTAGAGATCAGCTGCTTAAAGAGCGGCATCAACAGGAACGCGAAAACAGAGAAAGAAGAAATGAGCTGCAGAGATATGAAAAGAGGATTCTGCAAAAAGAAGAAAATCTAGAAAAGAAGCAGGCAGCACTCGATCAAAGCAAGAGAGTGCTTGCAGGACGAGAGGAACAACTGACGGTTCGTGAAGAATCGGTAGCACAGGAAGAGGGGCGTTGGAAGATCGAGCTGGAGAGAATAGCCGGCTTGAGTACGGAAGAAGCGAAACAGATGATCATCCAGAGCATGGAGAACGAAGCCAAGCGGGATGCACAGGTACTGGTCAACAAGATCGAACAGGAAACCGACATCAAGGCGGAGAAGATCGCCAGAGATATCGTGGTTACCACGATCCAGAGGATCGCCACTGAAGTGAGTTCTGAGATCACGGTCAGCTCGGTCAACTTGCCCAGTGATGAGATGAAAGGTCGTATCATCGGACGAGAGGGGCGCAACATCAGGACCCTCGAGACCCTCACCGGTGTCGATGTCATCATCGATGACACCCCTGAGGCTGTGGTGATATCCTGTTTTGATCCGGTACGGAAGGAGATCGCGAAGAAGTCTCTTGAGCGACTGGTCCAGGACGGAAGGATCCATCCTGCACGGATCGAAGAGGTCGTACACAAAGTGACCCGTGAAGTATCACGAGTCATCTCGGATGAGGGTGAGAAGGTCTTCTTCGACCTTGGCATCCACAACGTGAGTCAGGAGCTGGTACGGGCCCTTGGCAGATTATACTATCGTACCAGCTATGGACAGAATGTCCTGTACCATTCCAAAGAGGTAGCAGTACTTTCAGGGATGATCGCAGCGGAAGTCGGAGCAGATCGCGATATCGCGATGAGAGGCGGGATCCTGCATGATATCGGAAAGGGTATCGAAGCGGAAGGATCTGCCAACCATGCCGAGATGGGTGCTGAACTGGCAAAGAAACTGGGAGAGGATCCACGAGTCATCAATGCGATCCTGTCACATCATAATGATGTCGAACCAAGCTGTATCGAGTCTATCATCGTGCAGATCGCTGATGCGATCTCAGCATCCAGACCGGGTGCCAGACGAGAGACGTTGAACAACTACATCAAACGACTGGAGAATCTTGAGAAGATCTCCAACAGTTATGATGGTGTGGAGAAGTCCTATGCAGTGCAGGCCGGTCGGGAATTGAGAGTACTTGTGAACAATGATGCGGTCGACGATGTCGAAGCCAAGGACCTGGCAAAGAACATCGCCAAGAGGATCGAGGCGGAACTGCGGTATCCCGGACGCATCAAAGTAACAATCATACGAGAGACTCGAGTTGTCGAGTACGCGAAGTAGGGCTGTACTCCAGCGTACAGCCTCCTGTCAGGCTCTGCAGCATGGCTGCAGGGCAGAGAGATAGAAACAAATGTCAAAGAAGACGATCGAAGCTCTGTTCCTGGGTGATATCTGTGGAAAACCCGGGAGCAGAGCTCTCTTTATAGGCCTCAAACAGATCATCAAGGATCACAACCTGGATATCGTCATCGCAAACGGAGAGAATGCTGCTGACGGCTTCGGGATCATGCCCGAAGATGCTGATACCTGCTTCGCAGCAGGAGTCGATGTGATCACCTCAGGCAACCACATCTGGCAGAAGGAAGAGATCAGAAGCCGTCTCGATTCAGACAGCAGGATCCTCAGACCTGCGAACTATCCGCCGGGCGTCCCGGGACACGGGGTCACCGTCATCGATGCGCACGGTATCCCGATCGCTGTGGTAAACCTGCAAGGACGGCACAGCATGCCTGTGACCGACTGTCCCTTCAGAGCAGCCAAAGAGCTGGTAAAGCAGCTCAGACCCAAGACGAAGATCATCCTCATCGATTTCCATGCAGAGTCTGCAGAGGAGAAAGAGGCCCTTGCCCTCTATCTTGATGGACAGGTCACCGCTCTGGTGGGGACCCATACCCATGTGCAGACCGCTGATGAGAAGATCCTTCCCAAAGGGACCGGCTATATCACCGATCTCGGTATGACCGGGGCGGGGATGAGTGTCATAGGCAGTGACCCTGCCGTCTCGATCGCCAGACAGATCACCCAGATGCCGCTCAAGAGCGAGATAGCAGATGTCCCTGCGATGGTGAACGGACTGATCGTCACTATCGACACAGAGAGCGGGAAGGCGCTCGAGCTCAAACGGCTGAGGGTCTTCTACGCGATATGAAGAAGAGACGCAGAGCCCTTCTTCAGCTTCTGTGTGAGCGCTACCCCGACATCGAACGGGAGCGGCTGCTGGCCATGATCATGTGTCGTGATGTAGCTGTCGACGGTGGGAGGATCACCGATCCCAGACTGCCGGTAGCGGTCGATGCGCTCATCGAACTGCACGAAGGTGGTTACGTCTCACGGGGCGGTATCAAACTCCAGCACGCCATCAGGACCTGGGATCTCGAGATACGGGGAAATGTCTTCCTCGATGCAGGAGCATCGACCGGAGGGTTCACCGATGCCCTGCTGCAGCACGGGGCCAGAGCCGTCTATGCTGTGGATGTGGGGTACAATCAGCTTGCCTATTCGCTGAGGAGCGACCGGCGCGTCACCAGCATGGAACAGACGAACATCATGCATGTCGACGGCCTTGAGCCGGCCCCTGCAGCAGCAGTTGCTGACCTCTCCTTTCGGTCGATCTCCGGAGCAGCCTCTCATATCCTGGGGATGTGTACCCTGGGGTGGATGGTCGCACTGATCAAACCGCAGTTCGAGCTCAACCATGAGCTTACGGAATTCGACGGGGTCATTCGGGATCCTGAGGATGTCCAGCGGGTGATGATGAAGGTGTTCGCCCAGCTCAAAGAGGAAGGAGTGGGGGTAGTCAGCTGCATCAGGTCCCCCATACGCGGGGCGAAGGGCAACGTGGAGTATCTGGCAAAGATGAGGATGGCCGATGACCGCAGGGAGGAACAGCTCAATGCCTCCGGGTTCAGAAGGAGCATCGAAGACGATCAGAAGCTGCCATTATCATAGTAGATCTCTTTCCCATCGACCAGGATGATACACTCATTGATGAAGCTCAGACTCTGTGCCGTCGCGGCGATCTGCCTGCAGGCGAACTCAGTACCTTCCGGGCCGAAGCGGCTCACCGACTGCAGTTCCTTTGAGAACTCCAGATACACCGCCTTGCTGCTGATACTGCTCCCGATGAGCATCGTCTCCGGTGGGATCAGGGAGATCTTCCCCTCTGTGAGTTCCTCGAGCGTCGGTCCTGCGAGCAGCTGCTGGATCAGCCCGTCCACCCCGTGAGAGTGGTCGGCCTTCGCAGGGGAGCCTGAGAGGATGAGCGTCCCGTTCTCCTCGGGAGCCAGGAAGTAGAGGACCGCCTGGTAGTAGATAGCCTGGGAGTTCCTGGTCACCGAACGAGCTGATCGGTAGTCCTGCACCGTCTGCTGCAGCTCTGATCCCCGGTACGCCCTGAGCGCCCTGGGGATGCTGTATGCTGAAGAGATGATGATGATGATAACCAGAAGGATCCACATACCGTTGGGGATCCTGCTGCCGCTGTGCTGTCTGTTGTCCTGCATGCCTGTTTCAGCATACTGGATTCGCAGCAGCAGAGCAACTGCTTAGAATAAACAACGGAAAGGTTAATGAGGAGTCTTCTTGGAATTTGACATCAGGGATAAAAGTACGTATAGTATCACTACCATGAGAATAATGAAAGGTATTGCCGCTTCTTCCGGTATCGTGATAGGTAAAGTCTTCCTCTATGCGACACAGTCGCTCAAGGCACCGAGGTATATCATCTCCGATGGTGATATCACCCAGGAGAGCATCCGGTTCAAGGACGCCCTCTCACGTGCAAAAGAAGACCTGTTTGCACTGAAGAAGAAGACAGAACGCGATCATGTCGGGAAGGACCTCGATATCCTGGACACCCATATCATGATGATCCAGGACCCTGACTTCGAAGATAAGATCCTCGATGGTATAGAGAGTCGACTCATGAATGCCGAGTGCATCATCGAGGATACCATACAGCTTATGATCAGTTCTCTGGAACAGTCGCAGGATGAGTACCTGCGGGAACGGACCATGGACCTGTATGACATACAGAGCAGATTGCTCCATCAGCTCATGTACATAGAACGGGCATCGCTTACCGATATCTCCGAGGAGGTGGTGCTGGTAGCCAATAACCTGCTCCCCTCTGAAGTGCTGACGATGAACAAGAAGTTCATCAAGGGGATCGTGCTCGATACCGGGGGGAAGACCTCCCATACGGCTATCCTGGCACGAGCCTTCGAGATACCTGCGGTGATCGGATTATCATCGGTATCGCAGAAAGTCGCCAACAGCGATATGATGATCGTCGACGGGAATCACGGGAAGGTGATCCTCAGGCCCAATCGGCAGACCATCGATGAGTATAAGAGCTTCCTTGAGCAGTGGGAGCTCCATGAAGCGGAGATGCTGAGCTTCAATGACCTCTCAGCCAGGACCCTGGACGGAAGACGGGTCGAGCTGAAGGCGAACATAGAGATCCCTGAAGAGGTCGAATCAAGTGTCTCTCACGGTGCTGAGGGAGTCGGTCTGTATCGATCGGAGTTCCTCTTCATGAGACCGGGAGAACATGCCTCTGAGGATGAGCAGTTCCATGAGTATTCACGCGTGATGAAAGGCATGAAGGATCATGGACCGGTGACGATCAGGACGATCGATGTAGGCGGGGACAAGATGATCCCCGGACTCGAGGACTTTGATGAGGAGAATCCCATTCTCGGATGGAGAGCGGTACGGTTCTGTCTCTCGAGGCCCGACATCTTCAAGATCCAGCTTCGTGCCATGTTCCGTGCATCGGTCTATGGGAAGCTGCGTATCATGTTCCCGATGATCAGCGGGATCGAAGAGCTCGATCAGGTGATCGAGATAGTCGAAGAAGTGAAACGTGAATGCCGGAGAGACGGCATCGCATTCGATGATCGGATAGAGTTAGGGTCCATGATCGAAGTCCCTTCAGCAGCACTGATCGCTGATATCATAGCGAAGAAGGTCGATTTTCTCTCGATCGGAACCAATGACCTGATCCAGTACACGATCGCTGTCGATCGTGGCAACGAGAAGATCGCATATCTGTATGAGCCCCTCCACCCCGGGGTGCTGCGTATGGTCAAGATGATCATCGATAAAGGACATGAGGCGGGAGTCCCTGTCGGCATGTGCGGTGAGATGGCGGCAGACCCATTCTACACCGTGGTCCTTTTGGGTCTGGGACTCGATGAATTCAGCATGAGTCCCGCAGCCATCCCTGAAGTGAAACGGATCATACGATCTGTCAGCATGGATGATGCAAAGGCACTAGTCAGTGTCATCATCGGTATGGACTCGTACCATGATATCAACTCATATGTTAGGAATTGGATGAATGAAAGATTCGAAGTCTTCAATTACGAATAGAACCATGCCGACCGTAGCCATCATAGGCAGACCGAATGTCGGCAAATCGACCCTGTTTAACAGGCTCATACATAAACGACAGGCGATCACCGATGCCATGCCCGGTGTGACGCGAGACCCGATCTTCGCCCAGTGGTCGATCAATGACCGGGCAGTGGAGCTGATTGATACCGGCGGTGTGAAACTCGATCAGGAGGGGCTTGATGCCCTGGTCACAGCGAAGAGCTACGAGGTCCTCAAAGAGGCGGATGTGATCATCCTGCTGCTGGACATCCTCGATGTGACTCCTGAGGATGAGACCCTCATAGAGGCACTGCGACCTTACGTCAGAAAGACGATGCTGGCAGTGAACAAGATCGACACCCCCAAGCGTGAAGACCTGCTGTGGGACTACTACGCCTTCGGGTATGAACATGTGGTAGGACTCTCTGCAGAACACGGGCTGGGGATCGATACGGTGGAAGAGACGCTTGAGAAGATGATCGATTTCTCAGCCTACGAGGGCATCGAACCCGAACCCACTGTAGAGCGGGAGATCCGCATAGCGGTACTCGGGAAACCGAATACCGGGAAATCGACGCTGACGAACAGGCTGCTGGGGCGCAATGCCTCCATCGTCAGTGCTATCCCCGGGACGACCCGTGATGTGGTGACCGGGGATTTCTCCTATAAGGGGACAACCTATACCGTCCTTGATACCGCAGGTATCAGGCGCAAGAGTAAAGTGGATGAAGATGTCGAATACTATTCGGTCAACCGGGCGATCAAGACCATCGATGAGGCCGATATCATCTTCCTCATGGTCGATGCGGCACTGGGACTGGTCGAGCAGGATAAGAAGATCGCCAGCCTGATCGTGAAGAAAGGCAAAGGGGTGGTCATCGTCCTCAACAAGTGGGACCTGGTAAAAGACCTGCCCAATCAGATGGATGCGATCAAAGACCGCACCCGCTTCATGTTCCCCATCCTCTCCTTCGCACCTCTGGTCCCTATCTCTGCTGAGACCGGAGAGGGGATCGATAAACTCATCAGTGCAGGCTGGGGAGTATGGAAACAGCTCAATACCCGGGTGGAGACCTCACGGCTGAACAAGTCGCTCCAGCTGTGGCTCGAACACTACGAACCGCCCAGAGGGTCCAAGACCTTCTATAAGATCTACTACGGGACCCAGACACGCACAGCCCCGGTGGAGTTCCTCTTCTTCGTCAACCGATCGAAGGGGTTCCCTTCCGGCTACCTGCAGTATATGACCAATGCCATACGAAGAGACCTGGGCTTCACTTCGATACCGCTCAACGTGGAGATACGTGAGAGGAATCGAAGAGGAAGAGATGAATGATCCGATCCCTTGATGCCGTCGGTTTCGACATCGACGGCACGCTCTATCCGGAATCGATGATGTACTTCTGCTCGATCCCCTCCTTCCTGCGTGATCCGCTGCTGATGTATCACTTCGGCAGGATGCGCCGGAAGGTCCGCACCGCTTCGCGAAGCGGCGCGGATGCTGCCGCAGCGCTTCCCAGGGACCGGTTCCGTTCCCTGCAGGCCCGTCTGATCCTGCAGTCCATGGGCAGGGAGGTCACGCAGAAGACCATGCAGGATATGCTCGATCGGATAGACCGTCACATCTATGGGGTCTGGATGAGAAGCTTCTCGGTGATCAGACCCTTCAAGGGAGTCCCTGAGGTCTTCGACCACCTGCGTGGGATGGGGCTCAAGACCGGGCTGCTCTCAGACTTCCCGCCCGGTGGGAAACCCCGGGCTCTGGGGGTCGATCAGAGGGTGGATGTCATCTGCAGTGCAGAGGATGCCGGGGAGCTCAAGCCGCATGCTGAACCGTTCATGCTCCTTGCCCGAGAGCTGCAGGTGGAAGACCTCTCCCGTATGCTCTATGTAGGCAACAGCTATACCAAGGACATCGAAGGGGCGAAGGCTGCCGGTATGCGGACTGCCTACTTCATGCAGCACCCGGGGAGAGCCTCTGCTCAGAGACTTGCACAGACCTATCCTGCTGCTGACCTGATCTTCAGCTCCTATGAGCGATTCCCTCAGCTGGTCTCTGAACGCTTTGGTGATGAGCAGAAGTGATACTGTGTATCTCGTATGTTGACAGCAGGCGCATTGTGGGAGAGAATATCTGCAGATACTGCAGAACAGCAGGTCCTCTGCAGTATGAACTCTGGAGTATTCCTGTATAATGACATCAATTCTGCAGTATGGCGAGGTTGCATATGTTGGGGTATCTGTTACTCGATATCGGGCTGTTTCTCATAACCCTGTTGGTGATCCTGATGTTTCGCTTCCAGGACAGGAAAGACCGGCAGATCTATCTGGTGAAGACCTATATGGATCGCATGCGAACACAGATGGAAGAACGCAGCAAGGAGATCCATGGCTCCTTTGATCAGATCACCGAATCGATCGAACTGCATGAGGGTTCGGTACGCAGCATGATCGCCAGGGTCGATCGATCCCTTGAAGAGCTTGATACCCATGCATCCGAGCTCAATGAGCTGCAGAGCTATATGACCCATTACCATCGTATCCTGAAAGATCTTGCAGCGTTGACGGAGAAGGCAGAGAAGCGATTGGCTTCACTGCAGGAGTCCTATGCTGCCATGGATCAGATCAGAGAGGAACTCATCTCTGTGAGAGAACAGCATGAGCGTGTCGAACGATCGGTGGGCGAGTTGCATACGAGCATCGAGCATGTACGTCAGGAGAAGATAGCGCAGATCGATCAAGGGTATGTACAAGAGCTCACCGCACAGCTCACACAGGCAGCTGAAGCCGGAGAGAGCAGGATACACCGTGTGAAGCAGTCCTTCGAGCAGGAGTATGATCAGATTATCTCCTCTCTGGATACGAAGATCGCACGGGCTATCTCCGAGGCACAGGATACCATCGAGCAGAGTCTCGCACGGGCGGAGACCGAGTTCGCTGCCCGGTCCGCTGCCTATGTCTCCGGGATCGAACAGCAGCTCACCGATAGTCGCGGTGCTGTCGGCGGAGCCGCAGACCCCTATATCGATCCCTCCTTCAAGAAGATCCCGTTCCCCGAACCGGGTCTGGGCACGAAGCTGAAGGACATGGACTCTGAGATAGCATCACTGGCTCAGCAGCTCGGGGGGATCGTCGTCGACATTCCCGAGGAGGAGGATACCCCGGTTCAGTCCGCAGCTGAACAGCCGCAGGCTGCAGCAGAGGAGATAGATGCGGCGATTACAGAAGAGGAGTCATCCTACATCTTCGGTATCCTCGATGACGATATGGTCACCGAAGCGATCGAAGAGATCGAAGAGCTGATGGAGAAGGCCTCCGGCAGACCTGTCTCCGAGGCGCAGGACGATGAAGACCAGGACGACGATGCTGATGGAGTGCCTTTGGAATCGATCTTCGATGGTGAGGAGTTCGACCATCTTGATGATGATGAGATGGATGAAGAAGAGGACGACGAACCGGAGGAAGAAGAGGACGGTGAGGAAGACGGGATCGTAGATGATGATGTCCTTGATGAGATCTACTACGAAGATGATGAAGAGATTCTATTCGATGATGAAGATGATGATCAGGAGGGCGAAGAGGTCGAAGACCAGACTCCTCAGCCGGTCATCCCCCCGGGACGAAGGACGATAGTGGAAGAGCATCTGAAAGAAGGATTTACGGTACAGGAGATCGCGGAACTGACCGATATCCCGAAAGGCGAGATAGAGCTGATCAAGGAACTCTCTGATTTCTCGAGCTGACCATTATTTATACGATAAACAACAGAAAACTCTTGACGTAAACAAAACGCTCTTAGTATGTTAAGTTTGCAGTTGGGAGGAAACTATCTCTATGAAGAATCGGATAGCAGTGATTCCCTGCATGCAGCCGATCATGAAGAACACCATGCTCAGGACACCATCCTGGGCCTATTATATGTACAGCTAGGAGACTATATGGCTAAGAAGAGTAAAAAGGAGACCGATCAACCGAAGGATGCAGTTGATCAGGAGGCTCCCGATGACCTTGTTATGGAAGAAGTGGAAGTAGAAGGCGTGGATGAAGAAGTAGAAGACGATGCATGTGAGACCGAAGAGGATGAGATCAGTCTGCTTAAGGAGACAGTAGTGCGACTGCAGAAAGAAGTAGAGGATTATAAGTCTCAGTACCTGAGAAAACATGCAGATTTCGAGAACTTCAGGAAACGTATGCTTCGTGAGAAGGAAGAGTCCATCAAGTATGCGAACACCAGTCTGCTCAAGGACCTGATCGCGGTGATCGATGATTTCGAACGTGCTATCGATTCTGCACAGGGTACAAGCGATTTCGAAGGATTCCTCTCCGGGATAAAGCTGATCGAAAAACAGTTCGCCAGCATGCTCGAACACAACTGGGGACTGAAGCGAATGGAGACTGTGGGCAAGGAGTTCGATCCTCAGAAGCATGAAGCTCTGATGATGGAAGAGGACCCCCAGTGCGATACCGATACCGTGGTCGAAGATTACCAGAAAGGGTATGTCCTGCATGACAGGGTCATCAGGCATGCGAAAGTCAAGGTGGGCAGACCACCGGTGGAAGTTGCATCAGATGCCGGCGACAGCAGCATCTAGTCATACATATACTATATTACCAATAGAGTAAGGAGATTTGATATAATGGGACGGATCATTGGAATTGACCTTGGAACAACGAATTCATGTGTAGCAGTAATGGAGGGTGGGGAGCCCGTCGTTATTCAAAATTCAGAAGGACAGAGAACCACTCCTTCGATCGTAGGTTTCACCTCGAAGGGTGAACGCCTGGTAGGGCAGCCTGCCAAGAACCAGATCATCACCAACCCTGAGAACACGATCTTCTCCATCAAGAGATTCATGGGAAGGAAGTATGGTGAAGTACCCTCAGAGATCTCTATGGTTCCCTATACCGTTAAGAAAGCTTCCAGTACGGAGGTTCGAGTCGAGGCTCAGGGGAAAGAGTTCTCTCCTCAGGAGATCTCAGCAGCGATCCTTCAGAAGATGAAACAGACAGCAGAGGACTACCTCGGCGAACCGGTCACCGCAGCGGTGATCACCGTACCTGCTTACTTCAACGATGCACAGCGACAGGCTACCAAAGATGCAGGAAGGATCGCCGGTCTTGAAGTGAAACGAATCGTGAACGAACCTACCGCAGCATCCCTCTCCTACGGCTTCGGTAAGGATATGACCAAAGATGAGAAGATCGCAGTCTACGACCTCGGTGGTGGTACCTTCGATATATCCATCCTGGAACTCGGTGACGGCGTGTTCGAAGTGAAATCGACCAACGGTGATACCCACCTCGGTGGAGACAACTTCGATCAGAAGATCATCGACTGGCTCATCGAGACCTTCAAGAATGACTCCGGGATCGATCTCTCTCAGGACCGTATGGCACTGCAGAGACTGCGAGAAGCGGCAGAGAAGGCGAAGATCGAGCTTTCGAGCCGACAGCAGACCGATATAAACCTGCCGTTCATCACTGCAGATGCATCAGGACCCAAGCACCTGCAGATCTCGTTCTCCAGATCCAAGTTCGATCAGATGACCAGAGATCTGGTAGAGAGAACCAAGGCACCCTGTCTGAAAGCGCTCAAGGATGCAGGCCTCTCACCCTCAGACATCGATGAAGTCATCCTCGTAGGTGGATCCACACGAATACCCGCAGTACAGGAACTGGTGAAGGATCTCTTCAAGAAAGCTCCTAACAAGAGTGTGAACCCTGATGAAGTCGTAGCGATGGGTGCTGCGATCCAGGGTGGTATCCTCGGCGGAGACGTCAAAGATGTCCTGCTGCTTGATGTGACCCCTCTGTCACTCGGTATCGAGACCCTCGGTGGAGTCTTCACCAAGCTGATCGAACGAAACACCACCATCCCGACACGCAAGAGTCAGATCTTCTCCACCGCAGCTGATAATCAGACAGCAGTCTCCATCCATGTCATGCAGGGTGAACGAGAGATGGCCTCACAGAACAAGACGCTGGGGAACTTCGACCTCATCGGTATACCGGCAGCTCCACGGGGCGTACCTCAGATCGAAGTGACCTTCGACATCGATGCCAACGGTATCGTGCATGTATCTGCCAAGGACCTCGGCACGGGGAAGGAGCAGAAGATCAGGATCGAATCCTCTTCGGGGCTCTCTGATGATGAGATCGAGAAGATGGTACGCGATGCAGAGCTGCATGCAGATGAGGATAAGGCCGAACGTGAGAAGATCGAGACCCGCAACCAGGCTGACAATCTGATCTACTCCACTGAGAAGTCCCTCAAGGACTACGGCGATAAGATCTCAGAAGAAGACAAGAGTGCCATCGAGCAGGCCACAGCGGCGCTCAGGACAGCACTTGAAGGTAATGACGTAGAAGATATCAAGGCGAAGATGGAAGCTCTCCAACAGGCAGCATACAAGCTGGCTGAGGAAGTCTACAAACAGGCAGCACCCGAAGGGTCAGACCAGGGCGGAAGCTCTGCAGATGCTTCAGGTCAGAGTGGAAGCTCTTCAGACGACAATGTCGAAGATGCTGACTTTGAAGTGGTTGACGACGACAAATAGAAATAAAGGAAGTCTTGAACCTTGAGTAAGAGAGATTATTATGAAGTACTGGGAGTCCAGAAAGGGGCTTCCGGTGATGAGATCAAAAAAGCATATCGCAAGCTTGCGATAAAGTATCACCCGGATAAGAATCCCGATGATAAGCAGGCGGAGGCTTCATTCAAGGAAGCCACCGAGGCCTATGAGGTTCTGAGTAACCCGCAGAAACGTCAGACCTACGACCAGTTCGGTTTTGCAGGTGTGGACGGGATGAACGGCGGGGCTCATGACTACTCATCGGTATACCGGGATTTCAGCGATATCTTCGGCGATTTCGGTGGCATCTTCGACTCCTTCTTCGGCGGGGGCGGCGGTTCGAGAGGTCAGTCAGGTTATGGCGGAGGGGCGCCTCACGGTTCGAACCTTCGCTATAATCTTGATATCGATTTCAAGGATGCCGTGTTCGGCACCAAGGTTGAGATCTCTTATACAAGAAGTGTAGCCTGTTCCTCCTGCGGAGGGACCGGAGGGACCGGTAAGAAAGTCTGTCCGAGCTGCGGCGGTACCGGTCAGGTGCGACGGAACTCCGGATTCTTCTCCATCGCCTCTACCTGTCCTACCTGTAACGGGGAGGGGTTCGTCATCGACAATCCCTGCACCCACTGTCGCGGTACGGGACTGACGAAGAAGCAGCAGAAGATCAAGGTGACCATCCCCCCGGGTATCGACTCAGGGAAACGGATCAATATACCGGGACAGGGTGATGCAGGCCCGAACGGAGGACCGGCAGGGGACCTCTATGTCTATGTGACCGTACGGCCGCATAAGTACTTCGAACGAGATGGCAACGACCTCTACTGTGTCATTCCCATCTCCCTGACTCAGGCAGCCCTGGGCGCTGAGATCGAAGTGAACACCATCGATGATACGAGAGTGAAGATCAAGATCCCCTCCGGGGTCCAGAACGGCAAGATCCTGCGGCTCAAGAACCGCGGGGTCCCCTTCCTTCACAGCACAGAGAAACGAGGGGATATGTACATCAAACTGCATATCCAGATCCCCAAACGGGTACCGTCAAAGGCCAAGGCTCTCTTGAGAGAGCTTGCCGATGTCATCGGTGAAGATGTCAGACCGGACCCTGTACCACTATCAGAGTTGTAATATATATGTCAGAACTAGTAATCGGCTACCACCCAATCGAAGAGGCCCTGAAGACTGCAGGTCCCTCATCACTGCTCTATATCGATGAGAAACCGGTAAAACGGAACAGCAGTCTGGAAAAGCTCGCAGTCAAGGGCTCGGTACGTGTGAAACGTGTACCGGCATCTGAGATTGAGAAGATGGTAGGCAGAGGGGTCAAGCACAAGGGTGCGGTCCTGGTCTACAGTCCCAAACCGGCTGCCTCAGTCAAACTTGACCTCAAGGGCTATATAGATCAGCTCAAGGATAAGAAAGATGCGCTGGTGCTCGTCCTCGACGGTATCACCGACCCGCAGAACCTCGGAGCCATCATCCGGAGTGCCGATCTGTTCGCTGTCGATATGGTCATCGTACCCGAGCGACGCAGTGCCCAGCAGAGTACTACCGTCATGAAGGTGTCAGCCGGTGCCTCACGCTATGTCCCGGTGATCTCGGTGAAGAACCTCGTCAGAGAGATGCAGCAGCTGCAGGAAGCAGGCTTCTGGTTCTATGGTGCCGATATGGGCGGAGATCCCGTACATACGGTGACTATGAAAGGACGTGTAGGGCTGGTGCTCGGATCAGAGGGTGAGGGGATCGGACGACTGGTCAAAGAGACCTGTGACAAGATCATCGCCATCCCGATGGCAGGGCACATCGATTCGCTCAACGTATCAGTGGCAGCAGGGATACTGCTCTACGAAGTACGAAGAGGGACGGAGTTCTAAGACCCTCCC
>JAIPFY010000099.1 GCA_021736385.1 Spirochaetia bacterium
CATTGTTGAAGATGTTCTCATCCCCATGGGCTGCCCACCTGTCGATGAGCTTCATGAACTCCCGTTCAAGCCGGACCGGCTGTTTGAGCTCATAGCCCCAGCCTGCCTTCGGGTAGCCGTAGGTATCCATATGGATACCATCGAACCCCAGCTGTTCCACCGCATACCGGTACTGCTCGATCAGATGGTCGCACCACCGGTGATTCGCCGGATTCATGATGAAGAAGGTGTCGATCAGATCGAACGTATTCCCTTCAAGATCATAGAGGGCCTCTTCAGGATGCGCTGAGAGATACTCCCTGCCTGCGGCATAGACCGCCCCGTATCCGAGTCCCTTCATGCGCACCCGGTGCAGGCGCTCCAGGAGCGATCTGACGGTATGCAGATCGATCGGTTTGCCCATCATATCTTCATAGCAGGACTCCTGTGGATCATCAGGTGCATACTGGTGCGGGCGATAGTGCCAGTCATAGAACTGCACATGCGTGATGTGATGCTTGAGCAGGTTCTCCATGACCGCAGGCTCACGGGACAGATCATCGGTGGTGAAATCACTGACGAAACCATAGCGGATCGAGCAGGTCCCGAGGTCAACGGCGGTGCAGGCCTGTTCCAGAGCATCTGCTGCCGTGATCCCCAGTCCGATGCAGCCTTCGGGCAGTTCGGACCGAGGGAGATCGAGCTCATACTGGTAGTGCTGCTGCCCTGCCCGGAGTACGAGTTCATCCTCTCTGATACACCGGTGCAGGTGATACAGTGACAGTCGCACTCGCTCTCCCTCTGTGGGGACCCGCCCCAGGGTGATCTGCAGCGTAAGTGTGGTATCATCTGGACTCAGCCGTGATACCAGCGGATAGATACTCAAGCGGTCCTGTCTGTGATCCATGGCATAACCTCCTTGTGATGCCGATCGGTATCCGATCATCCCTTGATCGCTCCCGCAGTGATCCCTTCGACGAAGTACCTCTGGAACAGCAGGAACATCGTCACCGCCGGGACCAGCCCGATCAGTGCAGCAGCTGCCATGAGCGGCCAGTTCGCTCCATACTGCTGAAAGAAGAGCGAAACGGCAAGCGGTATGTTCCGGTGAGCTCTATCCTGAAGGAAGAAGACTGCCTGTGCATAGTTGTTCCACATACCCAGTCCCTGCAAGATCACGACCGAGGCAGTCACCGGCCCCATCAGGGGAAAGGTGATCTTCCAGAAGGCTTCGAAGAAGGAGCAGCCATCCATGATCGCCGACTCCTCCAGAGACCTCGGGATCGCCCTGATGAACGATGCATAGAGGAAGACCGAGAACGGCAGGGCGTTCGCTGCCATGACGCAGATCATGGACCAGTAGGTATTGATCCCGCGAAGTCTGATCAGCAGAGTATACAGCGGCACCGTATTGATGATCCCCGGGATCATCATGCAGATGAGCAGCAGAGCGAAGATCGTACGGTTGAGCCTGCTGCGTACTCTGGCGATCGAATACCCTGCCATGGAGGCAAGCAGTACCAGCAGCAGGATCCCCCCTGCAGTCATGATGGTGGTATTCACCAGAGCACGACCGAGATCGGACTTGACCCACGCCTCAGTGAGGTTGGCCAGATGGAAGTCGGGGATGATGCTGATACTCTGCAGCCCGCCTTCGGGGTGCTTGAAAGCCAGGAGGATCAGCAGATAGAACGGGACGGCTGCGGTAAGACTGACTATGAGCACCATGAGGCGAGAATACCAGTGCAGCGTATCACTTCCATGCGGTACACGGTTCATCCGGGCATCGGAGGTCATCTGATGTTCGTTCATGCGGCATCCTCCATCGAGTCGAAGAATCTCAGGGAGATGATCACCGGGATGAGGATGATGACGAACAGCATCAGCGCGACGGCGGTCGAGTACCCGGTCTTGTTCCCGTAGCACATGCGCATGATATAGATGCTCAGCGATTCGGTGTCATACCCGGGACCACCGCCGGTCAGGGCGATGATCACATCGAAGACCGACAGAGACCCTATGATGTTCGTGATCACATTGATCTTCAGAGCCGGAAGCAGCTCGGGGATCACGATATACCTGAAGGTCTGTACCCCGGTAGCCCCCTCTACGGCGCTGGCCTCATACAGTTCGGCTGGGATCGACTGCAGTCCGGCAAGATAGATGATCATGGTCATCCCGGCATACTGCCAGACATTCACCAGGACGAGCACCGTCAGGGCGCTGGGACCGGAGAGCATCCAGTTCCCTTCCAGCGTGATGCCGCTCTGTTCGAACAGCAGGGCGAGCAGACCCCGCCGGGGCTGCAGCAGCAGGTACCAGATCGATCCCATGATCATGGGACTGATCACCGCCGGCATATAGAGCAGAGCACGGGTGGTGTTCCGTCCTGAGAAGCTGCGATTGAGCAGCAGGGCAAGAGAGAGCCCTGCCAGGTTGAGCAGCGGGGCACTGCCAAGCGCGAAGAGCACGGTGGTCTTCACATCACCGAGGGCCCGTTCATCACGGAAGAACTCCCTGAAGTTATCGAGTCCTGCGAACTCGGGGGTGGAGAACCCGTCCCAGTGTGTCAGGCTCAATCCCGCACCCTGGATCAGGGGCAGGAGGAAGAAGAGCGAGAAGAGTGCGAAGGCAGGCAGTGCCATGTATCGGTGCCAGCTGGTCGTAGATATATGCATGATGGTTCCTTACCTCAGATCCGCAGCCCCCCTTCCCGCTCGAGAGGGCGGGAAGGGTCTGCGGGAAGATGCTCTTAGTATGCCTTGTTCCAGAGTTCCTGGTAGTTCGCAGCGAAATCTGCAGCAGATGCATAATCACCGTTGAGCAGTTTCTGGATCAATCGTCCGGTATCATCGACCGAGAGTCCTGAAGGGGCTTCTGTCGAGAAGTTGATATTCACATAGGTATCGACCAGTCGCCTGGCATCGTCCTTGATGGGACTCCAGTCCGAGGCGACATCGGTGAAGGCCGAAGGCATGCTTCTCACTTCACTGTACTCTTTCTGTACTGCAGGGCTGAACATGTAATCGAGGAACAGCATGACTTCGTCCATATGCTCTGTCTCTGCAGAGATGGCGTAGACCGAGTCTTCAGCACACAGGACCATCGGGGAGAAGCCGTCCACCACTGACGGGAAGGGGCCGAAGCCGATGTTCTCAGCCATCGCAGGGTTCAGGGAGATGATGTCGCCGACGACCCACATACCCTGATTGATCATGACCGCTTCGCCGCTGGCAAAGGCCTCTTTCTGGTTGTCATAACTGGCAGTCACCGCATCATCATTGATCAGGCCCTTCTGCTCGAGTTCCATGAGGGCTTCGGCGAACTGTTCCATGACACCATCGGGAGCATCCCACTGGACGGTATTATCGAGAAAGGCCTGTCGTGATCCGGGTATGCCCAGATCCTGTTTGACCACTCCGTGGGCCCAGAACTCGATCAGATGACCAAGGGTCCAGGAGTCTTTGCCCCCGAAGAACAGCGGGGTCTTCTGCGGATAGGCAGCTTTGATCGCTTCCAGATTGGCTACGAACCCGTCCCAGGTCTGGGCATCGGTCAGTCCGAGCTCTGTGAAGATCTCCTGGTTGTAGAACAGGCCTCCCATGGTGACGTTCGTCGCGACTTTGTACTGCTTCCCGGTCCTGAGGTCAGTGCACAGATCCTTCACAGAGGGCAGGATCCTGTCCCAGAACGGTGCATCGGAGAGGTCTGCGAAGACGCCCTGATCGATGAAGTCCTGATTCACCACGGTCGTGAGATCAGGTACTGACTTCGATGCCAGTTTCACCTTGATCACATTCGATGCGTCTTTCTGGAACTCATGCTGCACCGTGATCGAGGGGTTGAGCTGTTCGAACTCAGCGATCTTCTCATCGGTCCACTCCACCGTCTCGACTCTTCCTGAGAAGTAGTCGATCTCTGTGGTGCTCTCTACAGCTCCGGATGCTGTCAGAGGGACTGCTGCTGCACAGAGCAGCAGTGTCATCAGCACGGCGTTCATCCATCCACGTTTCTTACTCATCTCGTTCTCCTTCTTGTTGATTATACCCTGATAACTCCTTATCGAGTATCAGAAACATCGCATGGGACCAGAGCAGCGGTGTCGCTACGGCACCCCATCGCTCTTCCCATGGTTCGATCATTGACGGATCGTTCGTATCATCAAGGACCTGTTCCGGCAGTGACCCGTCATCCTCCTTCTGTCTGATGATCCATGTCATCAGTTCTTCAGCATTCTGCACCTTGCCTGCCTTCAGGTAGTACCAGCCGAGGAATGCAGAGAGAATGATCCACTGCCCTCCTCCATAATAGGTATCCTGGGGGTAGCGTTTGACACCTCCTTCACGTGTGATCTCCTGTTCTATCTTCTCTATGGTCTTCACCATCGACGGGTGATCGGGCGGGAGCGCACCATAGGGTACTGCCAGCCAGATCAGGCTCGCATCGATCGTCTCCGATCCGATGTACTTGGGGAAATAGCCGCTCTCATGTCTGTGTGCCAGCACATAGTCAGTCACTGTCCGTTCAAGCAGCAGCGCCCGTTCTGACCAGTGGCTGTGCAGGAAGGGAGCGATCTCCTTGAGACCTCCGATCAGACAGGCCAGGGTCGCCGGATGGATGTGTTCGTTGAACTCCTCCCAGCAGTCACTGTTGGGGATGTCCCAGACCATCTCCAGATACCTGATCACCAGCTGCGCCCCATGGTCCCAGGTCTGTGGAAGCGGTTCGTCTCCGCTTTTGAGATACTGGGCTACCAGCCACAGCCAGGATCCGTATCCATCGATCTGGAAGTTCGGCCAGTCGCTCTCATCTTCCAGTCCTTCGAGGGTGTATCGGGCACTGAAGAACCAGGTGTTCTGTAGCGGTTCACCCGAGGCAAGCCGCTGCGGCAGCAGGTCGACTTTCTCCTCATACCGCCCCATGCTCTCGCATACCCACCTGATATGGTCCCGCACCTCCTCCCGATAGCCATGGACCAGCAGGCTGTAGGCTATCCAGGTCCCGTCACGCAGCCAGCAGTAGTCATACTGGGAGAAGGTGGGACTCGCGATGAATGCCCCTGATGGATGCTGGTTCTTGCGCAGCAACTCCAGGCTCTCTGTTCTCAGCAGGGCTCTCTGCTGCTCGATCTCTTGTAGCATGTGCTCCTCCATATTATTAGTAAGCGCTTACCGTAAGCGCTTAACCTCTCGCCTAAAAAAAGGGGGTACCCCTTCTCTATCTCAGATCCTTCACCGAATCCCGTTCAGTGATGTGGTGTTCCAGTATGATCTGCCGGTCATCAGCAGTACCGCTGCAGAGCATGTCCATGGCACGTTCACCCATCAACTCGATAGGCTGGTGAAGCGTGGTCAGTGCAGGATAGGCCATGAGCGCATCAAGGGTATCATCGAATCCGATGATCGATAGATCCTCTGGAAGCTTCCTTCCCATCCGGTGCATATAGGTCATGGCTCCAAGGGCCATCTCATCACTGGCAGCACACACTGCACTCAGCTCCAGTCCCCTCGAATCCAGTTCAGCCATCGCAGCGATCCCACTTTCGAAATGAAAATCCCCGAAGGCGATACATGCCTGATCACACCGGAGATCTGCATCCTTCATAGCTCTTTTGAACCCCTCTATCCTGGGTCTCCCTGCTATGGGGTCTTTCTCGGTTCCCGAGATCAGTCCTATACGGGTATGTCCATGATCGATCAGATAGCGTGTCGCACTGTATGCTGCTGCGAAGTCATCGACCTTCACCGAGGGGAACGGCGATGCGGGGTTGCTCGTTGCCACCAGGACTACCGGGATCTGCAGACTCTCGAGAAAGACCGCATACTCATCGGTCAGCCATTCGCTGATGAACAGGATGCCCTCTACCCGTTTCTCACTCAGGGTCTTCAGATATGACATGGTCCGCTCACCATTCATGTCGGTGTTGCAGATGATCACACTGTAGCCTTTGGCGTGTGCGATCTTCTCGATCCCCCGCAGCAGTTCTGAGGAGAACCTCCCGGTCACACAGGGCAGCAGGACGCCGATGGTGTTGGTCTTCCGGTTCACCAGTCCCCGGGCCATGGCATTGGGCTTGTACCCGAGTTCCACGATAGATGCCTCTACCTTGTCTTTTGTCTCAGGAGAGTACCCCGGCAGATTGTTGACGATACGGGAGACGGTGGCGATCGAGACTCCTGCATGTCTTGCTACATCTGATATCGTGACTGCCATACTGCTGTTATACTCCTATGAGAGACGTAAACGCTTACGTAATACTACCACAGTTTAGATGGTTGTCAAGCACATCCTTTCACAAGTTTCCCCGGTGAACTATCCCGAACAAGAAAATTCCCAAAGAAACTACAAATGATTTTTTTGGGTCTAAATCTTTTAGCGTATAATGCATAGGTTAGACAGCCTCTTTGTGACATGATTGGGGAAGTCGATAGACCGTCGGTTTTAGCCGTTTCTGGTTGTGAGGCTTGGACCTCTTGTAGCTTCTTTTCTTCTTCTTTGGATTGATGGCATCCTGCCTTGATGTGCTGTGTGTCTGCTCCAAAATGAGCAGGGCACACTAGTCAAAATCCTGGTAGCCGAAGGCACTTCTCCTCCTGCCCTTCTACTTCCTCTTCTATCTCCTGCTCTCAGCAGCAGGGATCATCCAGTAGAGACATGAACAGTGGATCATCACCATGTGTACTGCAGGCAAGATAGCGATGAGGGGTATGAAGTGCTCTGACTGTGAGTGATCACTCATCATAATGATGGGTGTTATTTGGGAATCGTATTAACAATTAACACCCATATGATACACTGTGTATATGATATATAGAGATATGACTAATACAGTCCTGAAGTATGCGTCAACATTTCCTGTGGTTACTAGTACAGGACCAAGACAATCTGGGAAAACCACATTAGCAAAGGCTTTGTTCTCAGAGAAACCCTACGTTTCACTGGAAGATGTAGATGTCAGACGATTTGCTCAGGATGATCCCCGGGGATTCCTCTCTCAGTATCCGGATGGAGCTGTACTTGATGAAGCACAAAGGGTCCCTGATCTCTTTTCATATATCCAGACCATTGTCGATAACGACGGTAGATCTGGTCATTTCATCATCACAGGAAGTCAGCAATTCGAGATGCTCTCTCATATTTCTCAGTCTCTTGCCGGGAGGACAGCCCATGTCAGACTATTGCCGTTTACGCTGCAGGAAGTCTATGGCAAGCGGGGAATGAATACCTTGAGTTCTGTAGGACTGGATGAAGTATTGTTCACCGGATTTCTCCCGAGGATCTTCGATAAGCACATACCTCCCTCAGATATGAATAGGTTCTATACACAAACCTATCTGGAACGAGATGTACGGCAACTACTGAACGTCCGGGACCTGTCTCAGTTCGAAGACTTCCTCTATCTGTGTGCAGGGCGAACAGGTCAGTTGGTCAACGTATCTGCAATCGGTGATGAATTAGGGCTGAATCTTAAGACCATCAAAGCTTGGCTCTCTGTTCTGGAGGCTTCCTATGTTATCAAGATAGTATATCCATATCACAAGAGAATAACCAGAAGGGTCGTTAAGACCCCCAAACTCTATTTCCTTGATACTGGTATCGTCTCGTATCTATTGGGGATCCAGAATCCGGAACAGGTTACCAACCATCCGCAGAGAGGTTCATTGTTTGAAACCATGATCGTCTCAGAGGTCCTGAAGCAGCGATGGAACAAAGGCCTTGATGACAATCTCTACTTCTATCGGGATCAGAAAGGTAAGGCTCTGTTTATGCAGTGTAGTGAATTTCATTCACTCACCGAAAATGGCAGAGCTGGTTTTCCAAACACTTCTTTATAGGTCGAAAACTCTCCAATACTGTTTATAGCTGCTACCAACTTATCTTTGATATCCAATTTA
>JAIPFY010000100.1 GCA_021736385.1 Spirochaetia bacterium
TCGTCAGGCCAGAAGTTTGCCTCCAGCTTTCTTCAGATTCCCCCTCACGGAGGACACCCTTGCTCTTGGCTATGTACTTGGCGCTATCACCCGTACTCGGGACTTTCACCCGTTAGAGAATGCTCATACCGAGCGCACAATAAAAAACCGGATGATGAATCCGGCTTCTATAGGGTCGCTCACTGCCTGTTCACAGACAGTGACTGCTGCAAGGTCATCCAAGCAGTTCCTCACGCGTGGTGATCACCTTGGAGAGCAGACCATAGGGTACAGCCTCCCGTGCATCAAGCCAGCAATCTCTGTCAGTATCGATCTCTACCCGTGCAAGGTCCATTCCCGTCTCATCGCTGATGAGCTGGTTGATCTTCCTGCGCAGTTTCTCGATCTGTCTGGCATGGATCTCGATCTCGGTGGCTACCCCACGGATGGTACTCAGGGGCTGATGGATCAGATAGCTCGAATTGGGCAGACCTACCCGGTCTTCCTTGGGTGAAGCGAGCAGGATCAGAGCACCTGCAGAGGCGACGAGCCCCATACCGATCATGATCACCCGCGGCTTGACGAACCGCACCATATCGAAGATCGCATAGCCCGCATCAGCATCCCCTCCGGGGCTGTCGATGAAGACTTTGATCGGTTCATCACTCTCTGCTTCCAGCAGCAACAGCTGTCTGATCACCCGCTCTGCAAGGGCTTTGTCGATCTCCCCTGAGATCAGGATGGATCTGGTCTCAAGCATCTTCTCTGTGACCTGATTGTCTTGAGGTGTATTCTTATCGTTCTTTTCTGCCATGTTCTTCTCCACGTAGTTCTTAGTGGGAAGTATACTCAATATACCCGGAAAAGAAAAGATAGTCTGTACAGATCAGATGAAAAGCCCTTTCTCTTTTCCAGGTTACTGTATACAATGCGGCTATGAAATGTGCGACTGTATCGATCATAGGCAGGCCTTCTGCCGGTAAATCCACACTGCTTAACGCTTTGTGCAAGGCAAAAGTCTCCATCACCGCCCCGTCACCTCAGACGACCAGGAATTCCATCAGGGGCATCCTCACCGAAGAGGCCGGTCAGCTGATCTTCATCGACACCCCCGGTTACCATCTTTCAGAGAAAGTACTCAATCAGCGACTGATCTCCATAGCGGAGTCATCCCTGGCTGAATCCGATATCATCCTCTATGTGGTCGATGCCCTCAGGCCTCCCGGAAGCGAAGAGGATGCTATCCTGACGCTGCTGCGTTCGGTGAACAGGCCCTGTGTGGTCGCAGCGAACAAGATGGACCTGCCTGGAGCTTCCTACGAAGGTGTCAGGACCTTCCTGCAGCACGATCCGAACATCCGCCATATCCTCGGCGTCTCAGCCATGGACGAGTCAGGACTAGAGGAACTCAAAGAGGCCCTCTACTCCCTTGCCCCCGAAGGTGAGATGCTCTACCCCGAGGAGTTCTATACCGATCAGCCGCCCGAGTTCCGGGTCTCCGAGATCATCAGAGAGAAGGTGGTCAACCGTGTCACACAGGAACTGCCACACTCAGTCTACATCGATATCGCAGATATGGAACTTGACGATGACCAGCAGAAGATGTGGATACGGGCGTTCATCATCGTCGAACGTGAGACACAGGTGGGTATCATCGTAGGGAAGAAGGGCTCAGGTATTCAGGAGATCAGAAAGACCGCACAGAAAGAGATCGCAAAACTCTTCCCCTACAAGATTCATCTTGACCTGCGGGTCAAGACGCAGAGTAAGTGGAGAAACAACACGAAGCTCCTCAAACGGCTCATCTACTGAGCCGCACTCCTGAACACTCCCCTCTTCTGTTCATGCACGCGACATACCGGCGGCAAGTGCAGAGACATCGGCATCAGAGTCTCATTCATACTCCCATCTTCCTCATGACCGCGAAGGCTGTCACCAGCAGCAGCAGACTGATGAATGCGGCAATACCCCGTTCCCATCTCCTGAGCTGTCTGATGATCCGTACATCCTCAGGACACTGCCGGTCATTGAGCTGTTTCCGGAGCTGTGAGAGTTCAAGGTACCGGTAGTAGCGTTCGGGGGAGTTCCCGAACGCTGCAAGCCCCCAGATGAACAGCAGGATCCCGATGACCATCATCGGAGCATGTTCACAGGAGAGGTCAGCATCTCTGATCAGCAGCTGATGCCAAAGCGCCTCAGCGACACAGGTGACGAGGATGACCGCTGCCACGATCCTGCCGATATAAGCCGAACTGTTATGTTCCATACCACATGTATACACAGCATAAGGATAAAATCAATATCTCATTATGTGTTCTTACACATATATTACACACTGTATCGTTTTACTGCCAAACAGAGGTTTCTTCCTATTGACCAATTCCTGGTACAGTACTATATTGTTCTTATTAAGACTTTGGAGGACTTTAGTGGACATGAACGACATACTGACCCTGCAGGAGCTTGCCGATTATCTGAAGATCGCACCCAAGACGGTCTCCAGGATGATTCAGCGGGGAGAGATCCCCTGCATGAAGATCGCCGGACAGTGGCGATTCAGGAAGACGGTGATCGATGCATGGCTCACGAGCAAGATGACCTTCTCCGAAGAGCACCAGTTCGCCTCTCTCATGAGCGTCGACAGCAATGCCATCCAGCTCTCTCGCCTGATCACTCCCGAGACCACCCTCATGCACCTGAAGTCACGGACCATCGAGAATACCCTCATCGAACTGACCAGTCCGCTGATCACTCACGGGTATCTCGACAGTACGGCATCACTGGTATCCCGGCTGCTGGCCAGAGAGCATATGGTGACCACGGCCATCGGGTTCGGTACAGCCTTCCCCCATATACGCAATGTGAGGGAGAATAGCCCGAACCTGCCCCCGATCATCATGGGTATCAGCCATGACGGTGTGGATTTCGGCTGTCTGGACGGCTCGAAGACCCATGTGTTCTTCCTGCTGCTCGCCTGCAGCGAGACTGCACACTTGAGACTGCTCTCACGACTTGCCCGTTTCTCACAGAAAGAAGAGACTCTGCATGCGATCCTGCAGGCACAGACCCGACAGGAAATACATAAGATCCTAATGGAGGAAGACTATGAATCTTTGGCACAGCCTGCACAGTGAGTGCATCGCTACACACGTCCCCTGCAGCAGCAAGAACGAACTGCTGCAGACCATCGCCCGGAGTGCCGCACAGGCACCTGAGCTCGCATCCATCGGAGAAGCCGCACTCTTGAAGGCTCTCACAGCACGGGAGGAACTCGGATCCACCGGGCTCACCGACTCGATCGCTATCCCTCACTGCAGCTTCGAGGGCATGCAGGATTTCGTCGTGGGAGTCGTGACGACACAGGAACCGATCGAATTCCATGCGATCGATGAGAAGCCCTCACAGATCTTCATCTTCCTCATCGGACCGACGGGTAACCGGAACAAGCACATACGGCTGCTCTCCTCGATCTCCAAAGCGGTAAAAGAACCATCACTGAGAAAGCAGCTCAAAGAGGCATCCTCTGCCGAACAGATCAAGACCCTGTTCGAATCCCGTATCGAATACTCCGACCCGGGTTTCACCGGGCAGGGGAAATCCCTGGTGACCGTCTACATCCAGCATGAAGAGTACTTCAATGATATCCTCGAAGCACTGAGTTCAGATGCCGACGGTTCGGTCTCGGTCATCGAGACGGAGAATGCGAACCAGTACCTCTACCACATGCCGCTGTTCGCAGGTTTCTGGAGCGATCACCGTCAGTCCTTCAGCAGGATCATCGTATCGGTAGTCAACAGAGAATCCGTCAACAGTGTACTCAGAAGGGTTCACACCATTGCTCCGGATATGGAACAGAACAGGGGTGTGATGATCACTGTACAAGACCTGGCGTTCTCGCTGGGCTCAATAGACTTTTAGAGGCGCATCATGGAACGACTGCAATCAATCCCCTATCTGCTGATCGCAGGGATCATGATGATGATCGCCTTCTATGTCGGCAAGGTCATGAAGAGCATCAGACTGCCCTCCCTGATCGGGTACATGGTCACGGGTGTCGTACTCGGACCTTCTATCGTCAATCTGCTCACTGGACCGGTCCAGGAGAGCTTCTCCTTCATCACCGATATCTCGCTGAGTTTCGTCGCGATCAGTATCGGGCTGGAACTGAGTTTCTCCTCGCTCAAGCGGCAGGGAAAGGGCATCATCACTGTCATCTTCGCAGAGTCCCTGCTGGCCTTCGCCCTGGTGACATCAGCGATCTATCTGCTGACACGGGATCTGCCCCTGTCTCTGGTGTTCGGCGCCATCGCTCCGGCCAGTGCACCGGCCGGTACGGTTGCCGTCATCCAGGAGTACAAAGCCAGGGGAAAGCTGACCGAGGCGCTCTATGCCGTGGTGGGGTTCGATGATGGACTCGGGATCATCATCTTCGGTTTCGCATCGGCGATCGCCCAGAGCATGCTCAAAGCCGAAGCCGGCAGTACCATGAATATGATCGAAGTACTGCTCGTACCGCTCAAGGAAGTGGCCCTGTCAGTCCTGATCGGGTTTGCGATCGGATGGCTCTTCAGCATGCTGGTACGCAGGCTGAAGCAGAAGGTCGACACCCTGATCCTCCTGGTCACCATGATCCTCTTCTCAGCAGGTCTCTGCCAGCTCTTCGGACTCTCTGAGATCCTGACGAACATGGTGTTCGGTATCGTCGTGGTCAATACCCAGAGTTCAAAGATCATCCATGCGATCAAGTCACAACTCGAGAGCTTCATGCCGCTGATCTTCGTCGTCTTCTTCGTCCTCGCGGGTGCGAACCTGCACCTGAACGCACTGCCCTCGCTCGGTCTGATCGGACTGATCTATATCCTCAGCAGATCAGCAGGGCTGATGAGCGGTGCCTATGTCGGCTCCCGTCTGGGAAGACTCGATGATACGATCAGGAAGTATCTGGGGATGGGTATCCTCTCGCAGGCAGGGGTGGCGATCGGGCTCTCTCTGGTGGTCAAGCAGGAGTTCATGGGACTGAGCAGCCACGGGACATACATCGGTAATACGGTGATCACCACGGTGACGGCAACCTGTATCTTCTTTGAGATCATCGGTCCGATCCTCACGAAGATCGGTCTGACCAAATCGGGGAACATCAAGGCCTCGGAGATCGAGAAGCACCGGGAACAGAAGCCCCATGCATCAAACGGCTGAAGCTGTATCTGATACGATGCTCTATCGTATCAAGCTGCCCGTAAGCAGTGAAGGCCGCCTGACAGGCGGCCTTCACAATATCATATACACACATATACACACAGCGCATGCCATGAGTATCTGATCACAGGGGGATCTACAGTACAGCCTGCAGGATGGGCAGGATCTTATCCTTACCGCAGAGCATGATGAACCCTGCAAGACGAGGTCCCTTCTCTTTTCCCACCAAAATCTGATAGGCGGTAGTGAAGAGGTCTGCCGGCTCGATGCCGTGATCATGGGCGACGGCGTAGACGGCCTCGGCCATGCTCTTCTCCGTATGCTCATCGATCTTCTCGATCTCCCTGGCAAGGGCGGTGAATGCCGCCTTCTGGGAATCATCGAGGACGATCGTGACATCTTCTGGTCGATTGAGCGAGAAGCGGAAGTCCTCAGGGGCGAACGCGGTGATCCAGTTCCAGGCACACTCACATCGGTTCCTGAGTTTCGGGATCTGCGATTCACTGACATCGGGCAGGGAGCTGATCACTGCGTCGATATCACCGCTGTTGCTCTGCAGCATGTTGCACAGATGCCTCAATGCCACCTGATAGGGCATCTCATCAGCTGCCCCATGCACCTGGGACAGCTCATAGATCCTTCGTTCCTTCTCGCGTTTCTTCTCACTGATCTCCTGCATACCGTAGTAGACCCGTTCACACTTGTCATAATCCTCATAGATCTTGAGCACATCGAGATCGAAGGAGATGGCGAACTCGGTGTTCGGTCGGGTACTCACAAAGAGATAGCGGATGATCTCAGGAGAATAGATCTCCAGGACGTCCTTGAGGCTGATGACTTCTCCCGATGAGGATGATATCTTACCGCCTCTTCCCTTGATCCTGATGAAATCATACTGGAAGGTCACCGGAGGTTCTCCTCCGAAGACCCGTACCACATGTTTCGAGGTATCGAACGAACCGCCTTCGGAGTGGTGGTCCTTACCAGCAGGTTCGAAGTCGACGCCTTCAAGGGCCCATCGCATCGGCCAGTCCACCCTCCAGGGCAGCTTGACAGCTGAGGTGTCTCTCAGATCAAGGGTCTCTACGTTCCCGGTCTCTTCACAGCGGTAGGTCACTCCCCACGCTCCATCCCAGTCAAGGACGGTGGTCGTGTCCTTATCGGTAAAGGTGCTGAACACCGATACCGGCCACCAGCCCTCCGGCAGCGGATGGGTGCGGTGCTCATTGAGCATCGCTCTGATCTCCTGCCGATGTTCCAGAGCCGTTCTGATCCCCTGTGCATAGGCAGAAGATCGGTAGCGTTCAGCCTGGTAGATATATTCCGGTTCCACCCCTACGACCGGCAGCAGGTCTTCGAGGACCTTCTCGTTCGCGCGGGCGTAGTTCTCATATGTCCCGGTGGTATCGGGGACGATGGTGATGGGTTTTCTCAGATAGGTCTCCAGCAGCTGCTGGTCGGGCATGTTCTTCGGCACCTTCCTGAAGACATCATATTCATCCCAGGAGAAGATGAACCGCACCTGTCTGCCCTTCTCGCGCAGTGCACGTGCCACCAGCTCTACGGAGATGATCTCTCTGAAGTTCCCTATATGTACGGTTCCCGAAGGGGTCACCCCAGAAGCACAGGTGTACAGCTCCTTCTCGCCTTTCTCTCTGATGATCTTATCGGCGTTGATATCCGCCCAATGTACTGATTTCGGTCTCTTGTTTTCACTCATAGTGCCAGATTATACTCAGCTGTAATGATTTACGCAACAAGCCCCAACAGAAAGTCCATGATAAAAACCAGTGGATTTTATCTGCCGTTGGCTATAGTATTGACAGGTATGAGATACCTACTGAAAAGCTTGATGATCATACTGGTGTTCGCCGTATGCCCGCTCTACTCCTTCGAGGTCTCAGAGACCTTCACCGGGATCGCCTCGTGGTATGCCGGGGAGTTCCAGGGACGACTGACTGCCAATGGGGAGATCTTCGATACCGAAAAGGTCTCAGCTGCCCATAAGGAGCTTCCCTTCGGGACGATCGTCCGGGTGACGCATGGAGAGAACGGCAGATCCGTCGATGTCCGTATCAATGACAGAGGACCCTATGTCGACGGGCGCATCATCGATCTCTCCCGCGCTGCAGCCGATGCGATCGGTATGGTCGATGAGGGGATCGCAGAGGTTCACCTGCAGCTGCTGTATGTGCCTGATACCCCGGAGTCGGCGTACCGGAGGGTAGAAGATGCTGATCATGTGCGTATGCAGGTCGGGGCATTCTCCGATGTGAAGAGGGTACTCGAACTCTACCTGCAGCTAGCAGCAGCAGGCTTCAGCCCCTATGCGGAGGTGACCGGATCAGGCTTGCTGCGTCTGTCGGTACGCTGGATAGAGCAGGAGGCCTCTGAGTGGGAAGCTTCGAGACTCAGGGCACTCGGCTTCTCTGATCTGCTCATCAGAGCAGATGAACTCAACTAGGGAGCGGGATCAGCATGATCCCGCTCTTCCGTAGTCCTCTAGTAGCTCGTCCCATAAGTTATGACCGAAGAATTGGCAATATGACATTCTAAGCGCTTATCGCTGAATCGTTAGAAAGCCTGGTTTCTAGAGCAGAAATCAATGAGTTTAGAGCAGTCTCTGCCTTCCCCCTGGTCT
>JAIPFY010000101.1 GCA_021736385.1 Spirochaetia bacterium
TGGCAGGGAGTCACCCCGTAGACCATCGTGCAGCTGCAGCGTGCTTCATGGGTCCTCATGATGAACGACTGGCCGCAGGCTTCACAGGCAATGACGAACGGTACCTGAAGGGGCTGCTGTGAGAACCCCATCATCCGCAGTTTATCGACGACTTGCTTCCCGTTATGAAATCGTGCTGAACATCCTTCGTGCATGGTATCATACTCCTTGTTTCGGTATCATCTGAGGATCTCGCCGTCTCTCAGGCGGTTCCGCAGTTCTGAGAGCCGGGCATCGAGGACTTCGAGTTCTTTCAGGATCCCCCGCTCATGTTCTGTGGTCTCGATGACACTGGCGATCCCCCCGTTGCGTATGACGATCCTCCGGTCTCCGAGCAGGGCAAGGACCGGGTCATGGGTCGCCATGAGGACGATCTTGTCCTCTGCCAGCAGCAGTTCCAGTGCCTTCTTCCTGTCGATACCGGCATTCTCGATCTCATCGATGAGGATGACCGGTGATCGACTCAGTACCGCGGTATCAGCGATCATCAGGGCTCTGCTCTGCCCGCCGCTGAGACTGGTGATGGGTGTCTCGGGGGAGAACTGCTCACCGGCAAGACCGTTGGCGCTGGCGATGATCGACTGTACCGCTCCATCGATATCTTCGATCATTCTGCTCTCTGCGTGCATGCGTACGAACTCTTCGACACTCAGGTCCATGACGAAGTTCATATTCTGGGACAGCTGTGCAACGAGCTTGTCCGAGATCGAGAAACGCCACTTGCTCTCAGGGACCAGGTCATTGACGAAGACCGTCCGCTTCGTGGGGGTATCATGCTGGGCCACCCATTCGATATCGGCAAGCAGGCGGCTCTTGCCTGATCCGGTAGGTCCTACGATGCAGATCACATCTCCCGGCCTCATATCGAGTCGATCGAACTGCTCTGGGACCCCGGACTTGTCGGTACCCGGGAAGATGGTGATGGAGTGGACCGTGTCCTCGTCAGCGGAGAGGAAGGCCTGCATCTGTTCGATGAACGTCTCCAGATTGTGCTCGAGCGTCTCGATCTCGTAGGGGAATTCCTCCCGTTCAGACTCGCTCATCGCCTCGATCACGCCTCTGAGACTCAGATGTTCCATTCCCGCATAGCTGATGGCATTGTCATCGAAGAAGGCATGTACATAGGGGAACCGGCTCTGCAGCTCCCGGATCGACTTATCTCTCATGATCAGCTCCTGTGTGCAGATCGATCTTCCTCACATTGCCCATCTGGTAGCTCTCGCCGATCCTCGTCTCTCCGAGACAGTAGGAGCAGAGGGCTGACGGCATGCTGAAACGCAGCTCCATCCCCTTGAGGGAGGTGATATGATGTGCATCATCGTAGAGCAGGGTACTGAGCTCATAACAGCCCTGTCCGGTAAGGCCGTTCACGTGCAGGATCACTGCCCGGGGATTCACCGCCTGTACCCGGGAGGCGAAGACCTCCCGTTCGGCCTGCGAGACGATATCACCCTTGGTGATGACGATGACATCGGCACTCTTGAGCATCGGACCGATCTTCTTCGGGGTGTTGATCCCGCTCAGATTATCGATGACACACACAGCCCTGATCCCCTTGATGTAGGGAGAGCATCGATTGCACAATCCGGCAGACTCGCTGACAAGCAGGTCATACTCCTGCTCCAGACCCCAGTCGACGACCGTCTCGATGTTCGAGACGAAGTAGTGATCCGGACAGAGCGACCCTGACAGGCCTTTCTTCACCGGAATACCCGCCTTTCGGTAGAGCTCATCGTCGTCGGTATAGAGACAGTCGAACTTCACCACTGCCGGCTTGATCCCGCGTCCGGTCATGGCGGCGATGGTCTTGAGGATCACAGAGGTCTTTCCCGATGAGGGAGGTCCTGAGATGGTGACGAGGTTCATGATCGGGCTCCTGTCTCTTCGTTGAATGCCTCGGTACATCGGGCGATGAGGGAGGTCATATCATGTGCATAGATATACTCCCATCCGAGCCACTTGAACCGGTGGTCGGAGGGAATACCATTATCGATCTCGGGATTGACGCAGGGGAAGAATCCCTTCTCCCGCATCAGCTGTGCAACGGGTCTGCTCTCGAAGTAGTGCACGATCTCAGAGAGCTTGTCGGCCTTCTCTGCCTTAGCGGCAAGGAAGATCGGACTGAGGATCGAACCGTCTTCAGGCCAGACCACCTTCAGACTGGTTCCCGAGAAGATCATGCGGGTGAAGAACCAGGGAAGTACGGTGACCGCAGGTTTTGCCTCTGATCCTTTGCGTGCGACCATCTGTGAAGGATGCATCGATCTGAGCATGTTCCGTCCCAGAGCTCTGACCGCCTCGATGCCCCTTTCCTTGTAGAGAGTCAGGCATACGGCATTGAACAGGTCAAGATCCTCGACCGGCAGGCTGATGGAACCGGTGAACTGTTCGGAGAGCAGATCATCCCAGGTCCTGGGGATATCTCTGCCGTGAAGCTCCAGAGTATCCACCAGAAAGATCGCCGGGACCCCTGCGATGATGGAGTAGTTCCCGCGGGGGTCCTTCAGATCAAGACCGTCGAAACAGGAGTTGAAGCTGGAGAGTCCCGAGAGGTCTTTGAACACTCCCCGGTCGCGATACCTGCCGACGAGGTCCTGATCGAAGAAGAGTTCGAACCCGGCAGAGACGATCAGGTCGGGTATATCATCAGGTCCTGAAGCCTGTGAGAGCCGCTGTTCGATCCAGTCGAGTCCTCCTGATGCTGCCTGCAGTTCATAATCGATGGCAGTACCGTGTGCTGCCCGGTAGCTGTCGGCATAGGTCCTGAAGCTGTCCAGCAGCGGCAGCTTGACCGGGCAGGGGAGGATACCGGTGATCTGGACCGTATCATCAACGTGGTGACTGACCACCCCTTCTTCCTGCATCCCGGCGTGCTGCTCGATCACTTCATTGAGCATCTCCATGAAGATGGCGGCATGTTTCTTCTTCGACTTCATCGCCGCTTCGAAGCTCAGCATCTTCCCGAAACTCTCGAGCTGATCCTGTCGGGCCAGCTGACTGAAGCCGTTGGCGGTGAAGATCCCGAGTGTCTCAGGATAGGTGGTGATGATCGTATAGAGCGAATCGGTTCTGCGAATATAGTGTTCATTCATGCAGAGAGTATACCAGAACCTTCTTCATCTCGCCTGTAACATACGTTACCGCGACGCACCTTATCGATATATTCTGAGATAATTGCATGAGGCGCTGCAGCATGATCCATGCTATACTTATGGTCACATGCGGTTCGGGGCATCATCCCGACCCTGCGGTCCTATGGTGAGGCGGGTACAGAATGTTCAGCAGTGAAGAACTCTATCAAAGGGTACTGGCGTTACAGAAGCAGGCATGCTCTGCAGATCCAGTACTACAGTCATCTCTGGCAGAGCTTGCCGAAGATCTTGCGGCGACCCCTTCCTGCGCCCTGCTGATCGAAGAGCATCACCGCATGTCTCAGATGCTCAAGTGTTTCCCGACCCCGGTCTTCGATGAGGATTTCTCTCCTGCAGGGGTTATCCTTGACCGGTTACGAGCTGAAGGGGTCGAGGATGTCACCGCCTACCTGACAGATCATCCTCTGCTCGTCAGGCAGATCACTGAGGCGGTAACGATCAGGAATGTCAATGATGCGGCTCTGGCACTCTACGGGATGCCCCGGGGGCATGAGTTCTATGCTACCCTCGATCATCTGATCGTAGAGGCCTCGTATCCTGATTTCATCCTCCAGGTGGTGAACATCTGGCAGGGGAAGGACCTGTTCGAGCAGGAGATGAAGAACTACAACAGCAGAGGCAGGATCATCCATCTGATCCTGACCCTGGCGGTGATCGACCGGGAACGCTACGGACTCTCGCGGGTGCTCGTCACGATCACCGATATCTCGGAACTGAAGCGTGCCCATGAACAGCAGGCGCTGCTCGAGCAGCGCCTTGCCGAGTCAGAGCGACTGGAAGCTCTGGGGCGATTGGCCGGGGGAGCTGCCCATAACCTGAACAATCTGCTGGTGGGTATCATGAGCTATCCTGATCTGCTGCTCATGGACATGGGAGAAGCTGATCCGCTCAAACAGCCGCTGGAACTGATCAGGGATGCCGGGACTCAGGCAGGGGCCATCGTGCAGGACCTGCTGACCCTCTCGAGGGGCAGTGCCGCCGTGAGCGAGGTCATCGAACTCAACGAGCTCATCCGGGTCGCTGCAGATTCTGCTGAGGTAGTCGCTGCCGCAGCGGCACACTCTCTGGTGACCTGCCGCCAGGAGCTCGAAGGTGATCTGCTTCCCCTGATCGCCTCTCCGGTGCATATCACGAAGATGATCAAGAACCTGCTGCTCAATGCCTATCAGGCGTGCTCAGGAAGAGAAGCTGTGGTCACCATAGGGACACGAAATCTGATCGACCGGGCAGATGAGCAAGCCCCCTCCGAAGCATATGTGGAGCTGACGGTCCGTGATGAGGGCTCCTATCTCTCCTGCGAACATCCTGAAGAGATCTTCGAGCCCTTCTTCACCCGGAAGATGCTCGGACGCAGAGGTACCGGACTGGAGATGTCTATCGTGCACGGGGTGGTGCTCGATCATCATGGTTCCATCTCGGTGACAACCGGGAACAAGACGGGGACCCTCTTCACCATCCGGTTCCCGGCGGTCCCGGAGACCATGCGCGGTATGGGCTCTCACATCACCGGGCCCTCTGTCAGGGGGGCGGGAGAACAGATCCTCATCATCGATGATATGGCGATCCAGCGGAAGGTGCTCAGCCATGTCCTGACGAAGTTCGGCTATTCAGTCAGGAGTGTCTCAAGCGGGATGAAAGCCATCGCTCTCATCGAGAGCGGGTATCGTCCTGAGCTGGTGGTCCTTGATATGATGATGCCGGGTCTTGACGGGCTTGATACCTACAGAGCCCTTCGTGAGGTGATCCCGGAGGTGAAGGCGATCATCGTGAGCGGGTATGCCAGATCCTCACGGGTTCAGCAGGCACTCTCACTGGGGGTGAATACCTTCATGCAGAAGCCCTATACGGTGGAACAACTGGGAAAGACTGTCTCAAGCCTCATGGGAGAAGCATCTAAACGTACACAGAAGCGAGATGAGACCCTATGATACTGCCGTTTCACCGCGGGAGTGTCATCAGGACGCTGCTGGTGGCCCTGCTGCTCTGCTGCTGCGTCTTAGCGCTCTCTGCGACAAACAGCCCGGTCATACGGGCCGGTATCGTCTACGGCTACCCGCCGTATGTGATGAAAGATGCTCTGGACAGACCTGCAGGGTTCACGATCGATCTGATCAGTGCGGTACTCGAACAGTCCGGTGCAAGTGTTGTCTTCACTTCCGGTGAACCGGCACTGCTCACTATGCTCCTTGAGCAGGGAGAGATCGATCTGATCACCAACGCAGTACTCACACCCGGGCTGCAGGACCGGTTCGATACGACCATCCCCTATCTCTCGGTGGACAGTACGATCATCGTAGGTGATGATACACCGCTGCTCTCATCCTATGAGGAGCTCTCAGGTAAACGTGTAGGACTCATCAGGGATGATACCCCGCAGGAGGTCATCGACCGTGTCGCAGCACAGGGTGCTGAATTCTCGTTCAGCTGCTGTGGGGAGGCCCTGAAGGCTCTCTCCTCGGGTGATCTCGATGCGGTGATCATGCAGCGCAATCAGGCATGGATGCTGATCGATCAGCTGGAGCTTGCCAATGTGCAGGTGGGGATCGACCCTCTCGAAGGGAGTGTCCGCTCATACGGCTTTGCCGTTGGAAAGGGGGATGAAGAACTTCTGCAACTGCTCGATGAGGGGATCTCCGCTGTACTGGAAGATGGTACCGCAGATCGGCTGCAGGCACTGTGGTTCTCTCCTGATGTACTGGTACAGCAGAGCGTCAAACCCCTGATCATCGGAGGGGACAGCGACTTCCCTCCCTATGAGTACCTTGATGACCAGGGGAACCCCGCCGGATTCTCAGTAGACCTTACCCGGGCGATCGCAGAGATCATGGATATCCCGATCGAGTTCCGTCTTGGTCCCTGGGGTGAGATCTATGAGGACCTGCTCTCGGGTAAGGTCGATATGATGCAGGGTCTGGTATACTCTGCCGAGCGCGATGAGTCCCTTGCCTTCTCTCCCACCTCTCTGATCATGAACTACTCAGCGGTTGTCCGTGAGGGAGACCAGCCGGTGAACACCTTCAGGGACCTCACCGGTAAGACGGTGCTGGTGCAGCGGCATGACATCATGCATCAGATGCTGCTGGAGATGGATATCGAGCTGGATCTCATCACCTATACCAGCCAGCAGGAGGTGCTCAAGCGCCTCGCAGAGGGGGAGGGCGACTGTGCCTTTGCCGCTCAGGAGAGCGCCTTTCATTGGGTGAATACCCTGGGTCTTGATCAGCTGCGTATCACGAGCAACCCGTTCGTCATACAGGAACTCAACTATGCAGTCCTTGATGAACAGGAGCAGCTGCTGCTGCCGTTCAATGCCGGTCTTGCGGCACTGAAGAGCTCCGGTGAGTTCAGAGAACTGTATACCAGATGGTTCGGTACCGGGGGTGCTGATACAGGGCTTACCGGCGAGGACCTCAGGCGGATAGCGATCTCCATCCTGATCCCCGCACTGCTGATCTTTCTGCTGGTATCAGGCTGGGTCAGATCCCTTCGCCACCGGGTGGCAAAGCGGACTGCAGAGCTCGATGAGACCGCACGACGGCTCACCGAGAAGGTCCAGGAGCTGGAGCAGATCAAGGAGACCCTCGCAGAACGGGAGGAACGCTTTCAGTATGCGGTCGAAGGTACCCGAGAGGGGCTGTGGGACTGGAATATGTCCACCGGTGCCAGTTACTACTCGGAACAGTATGCCCGTATGCTCGGCTATGATCATGCCGAGCTCTCAGAGGTCGTCAGGTCCTGGGATGGCCTGGTGCATCCTGATGATCGTGATACTGCATGGAAGCAGATGAGTTCCTGTATCGAACAGCACAGGGACACCTATGAGTCAGTCTTCAGGATGAGATCGCGGGACGGCAGCTACCGATGGATCAGTTCCAGAGCACGGGTCATCTATGACCGTGAGGGACAGGCTGTGCGTATCGTGGGGTTCAACTCCGATATCAGCGAGCGGGTGGCTGCCGAGAATGCCGTCCGTGATACCGAGAGGAAGTTCCAGGATCTGTTCGAACGGCTTACCGATCCTGTGTGTCTGCTCGATGGAGGGTTCCGGTTCATAGAGCTCAATGCGACTACCTGCAGGGTCTTCGGGTATTCCCGCGAAGAGATGATGCAGATGGACTTCAGCCGGATCATCGATGCCTTCGAGCAGGGGGAGCAGTTCTCAGTGCTGCGGATGCTGCTCGCACACAATGACCTGACGATACAGAAGTACATCGTGACGAAGGCAGGTGATCGGATACCTGTGGAGATCAATCTGAACATCATTCCCTATGCCGGAAGACGGGCGGTCCTGGCGATGGTTCGCGATATCACGGAACGGAAGATGAACGAGGCGATACAGCAGCGGGCGGTCCGTCTGGAATCACTCGGACAGCTCGCCGGAGGTATCGCCCATGATTTCAACAACCTGCTCGGTGGACTCTATGGCTATATCGAACTCGCCC
>JAIPFY010000102.1 GCA_021736385.1 Spirochaetia bacterium
CCAACAAAGGGACTTCCTCTCCACTCCTCCTGTAGGGACACTCCTTCCCTGTTACTAGTTCTTCCATTAAACCACATCAAAAACTCCAGGGAAATATTCATTTGAGGTTTCATTGGGAATTTTCATATTCGGGTTAGTTCTGCGTTAGGAGGAGCAAAAGAAGATTTGACCAATAAACGACTGCATCGTATACTGATACCGAGGTGCATATGAAACATAGAGGAATACTGAACAGTCAGTTGCTGCAGCTGCTCTCGAGTGCAGGCCATGGTGACTTGATAGCGATCACGGACAGAGGGTTTCCCCTGCCTCATGTATCGCATACTCAGGTGATAGATCTGGGGATCGCAGAGGGGCTCCCTGCATTTAATGAGATCGCAGCCCTGATCACCGCTGAAGTGGTTGTTGAGAAGATCTATGTTACCTCTGAGACGAGGCAGGCGAACCCGGCGATGCTGGAGTTCGTACGTGCTCTTATGCCTTCTGATCTACCGTATCATGAGATACCGCATGCCCGACTCAAACAGGCAGTGCTTACAGGCGGGGATCAGGAACTCGGAAGGATCATCGGGTTCGTCCGTACCGGTGAATTCACCGGATATACCAATATCCTGCTGCAGTGCGGTGTCGCTTTTTAGCGGTCAAGCCGATACCAGGCAGGTTGTTCAGCAGGTCACTCCCCCTTTTTGAACGCTCACCTACGCATGAGAGCCGGCAGGGTATCTGCCGGCTCTCTGATCGTATGGCTGCAGGATGCGTCCCTGATGCCTGTGTATCCTGTCGGTGTTATTTACAGAACACTTTGACGGTCGAATCATCGGCATCGATGTCAACCGAAAGCTGTTCAAGGGAATCCATCAGCTCCTTGATGTTCTCCGGTTTGAAGTCCTGGAGGTTGAAGGACATCCCCTTCTCCTGCATGGAGGAGTTGATCTTATCCTGCGCCTCTTTCGGGATCAGCCCCGCGATGTTCAGTCCTGCTTTGAGCAGTGCGAACGGTACCTTCACCGATACCCGCTCTGAGGATTTCCCTTCCTTGGGTTCTACCAGCACATAGAGGAACTTCCCCTCGATCATGGCATTCACCGCGGTACTCACATCGCTCTGCGGTCTCTGCTGTTCGGTTGCGGTGATCAGTCGTTCTGCCTCTTCGGGATTGATCTTCCCGTCAGAGAGCATCTGTAGTATTCTCAGTCGTTCTTCTCCCATATTCTGCTCCTTATAGCTCATCGAGCCATATTCATGTATGATGTGTGCCTCGTCTCGTCGCAAGGCTCTTCTAGGTGATCTGCAGATGGACATGCGAGTCCTCTGCATCCACATGGATCTGTGTCCCCTTTGCTGCTGAGAGCAGCACAGGTAATCTGAACAGCACCATGAGAGCGGCCCGTGCACTGACCGTGGCTCCCGGTGCTGCAAGCATGATGAGGTATGCAGCGAAGGCGATGATGTATACGGGTATCATCAGCACATAGATGATGATCAGCGGCAGGAAGAACCTGCATGAGAACGAATTGGTATCGGCAATATTCACCCGCAGCATCATCGGCAGCATCACTGTATCTCCTTCAGTGCCTCAGCGACATCGATCTCCCCCTGTTCGAGGCGGTCGAGTATCCTGGAGACGGGTTCTTTGATCGAGACTTCGACATCTACGATATCGAGCTGTTTCCCGATGGCATTGAGCCGGTTCTTGACCGTGGGGTAGCTGATGGAGAAGATGGACTCCATCTGCTTGATCGACCCGTGCGTCTTGATGAACGCAGCGGCAAAGATCTGATCTTCCATGCTCAAGGCTGCGAGCGGGGGGAGTTCGAAGTCCCCCTCGATCGCTATATCATCATCGCTCAGATGGATCTTTTTGATGATCCATCTTTTGCCCTTCGTCAATTCTGTTAGTCTTTTCCAACTCTGATACATCGTCGTCCCCCCATGCAGATACAATACTACTAGATATTAAGAAAATCAATACAAAAGATTGAAAAAATTAAAAAAATCAATATTTAAGATGCGTAATGTTAATTACGTTGTGTTTGGTTGTTGCCACAGACACCGGTTCGCGACTGGAGCTGTACTGACAGGTATGCCTGGAGACAGGGGAAGCCATGAGAGGCTGCTGTCGGGGAGAGGGAGGAGAGGACGTGCTGCGGTAGCTTTTATGAGACCGTGGGAAGAGGCGCTATCACTCGGTCAGCAGTGACTTCTCACTGCGGTGCAGTGACAGCAGAGCCTTTTGCAGATCGGCAGAAGTGAAGGGCTTTGAGATGATCTTGTGAACCGCCGGATCTGCGGTGAGAGCCCGGGTCTTCTCCCCATCAAGATATCCGGTGGTGATGATCACCTTGACCGAAGGGTTGATCCGGGTGAGTTCTCCAAGGACCATGGTGCCGTCCATCCCCGGCAGGTTGAGATCGAGCAGGACATAATGGACCTCAGGATGTTTATGCATCGCTGCGATCCCCTCATACCCGTTGGCTGCCGTATGGACAGTGAAGCCCCAGGAGGTGAGCAGGATCTTCTCGAAGGTGAGGATGGAACGCTCATCGTCTATGATCAGCATGCTGATCCTGTCAGCGGAGAAGGCCTCCTTGATCAGCAGTCCCTCGGTATCAGAGTCGACCGTTCTCTCGTGTTCTTCGCTCACGGTATCCTCAGCACTCTGGTGCGAGACCGGCAGCTGGATGGTGAACAGGGTCCCTTCACCGGGGGTGCTGCTTGCCTCTATCGAGCCGTGATGACCACCGATGATCCCGAATACCTGAGAGAGACCCATACCCGTTCCCTTCCCGCTCTCCTTCGTGGTGAAGAACGGCTCGAAGATATGGGGGAGGATCGCAGGATCGATGCCATCTCCGGAATCACGGACCAGGATGGTTACATACTCCCCGGGGATGAGATCGAACAGAGACTGGTCACAGACGTGGGCAGGCAGGCTGCTGTTGAAGGTGAGCACCTCGATGAACCCCGAATCGCCCACTGCATCACGGGCATTGATCCCGAGGTTGAGGAACACATTGACCAGCTGACTCTCGTTACCGGTGAGCTGATGCTGCAGGGCCCCGGGTTCGAACGAGATACGGATGGACTTGCTGATACTCCGCTTCAGGATATCGATCGCCTGACTGATCACCGCATGCACATCACAGGTAGTGCTGCCCTCATCAGAGCTGCGATAGAACATCTGCATCTGCGAGACCAGCTTCGCAGCATTCCCAGCTGCATCCAGGATAGCCTCTGCATACTGCAGATACGTACCGCTGTGAGCATCCTGCTCGTCATGTGCGGCACTGTCGGCGATGAGTTCCCCATAGCCGATGATCCCGCCGAGCATATTGTTGAAATCATGGGCAATACCGCTGGTGAGCCTGCCCATAGACTCCATCTTCTGTCTCTGTCGTTCCCGATCCTGTGCATGGGCCTCCAGGGTGATGTCCTTGCAGGTGAGCACGGCGCCTGAAGGGGATTCTCCAGCATGCATCGGTTCGATCGCGGCGATACTGAAACTGATGATATGCTCCCGGGCTGCTATGGAGAGCAGCGCGGTCTGAGAGAATCCAAGATGAGAAGCAGCATGAAGGAACTGTTCGATCATCGGATAGAGCGGTTCCTGAGTCCGGGGATCGGTGATGATGAAGATCTCTTCGAGAGCGCTCCCGAGCAGCTGCTCCTCGTGCTGTGCGAACAGCTGTGCGGCAGCGGTATTGATCCGGGTGATGATCCCGGATCTGTCGATCGTCATCAGCGGTTCGAAATGGGAGGCGAAGACCGCGATCATATCGTTCTTCTGCCGCTGCACCTGCTCGGTCTGCTTCTGCAGCCCGTCGGTGATCATATGTACGATGATTGCCAGTACCGCTCCGATGAGCAGGCTGCTGCTCATGAAGAACGCCCAGGCATCCTGCATCTCGCTGATCGGCTGGGATGCGAACAGACCGGTACTGAGGGCTATCGTGATCAGGGCGAATGCTGTCACACTCACCGCACTGTGGAAGAAGATCTCCCGTCTGTTCAGCAGCAGGGCTGCTAAGATGAACGATGCGGTGATATAGGAGCAGCTCGCTCCCTTGGGACCGACGGTGATGATCAGCAGGACCCCGGTAGTCAGACTGAGATAGACCAGAGCATACTTTCGCAGGGAAAAGGAGATCGGTCGGGTGAAGACCATGGCCATGACCAGCACATAGGCCCCGACATAGCAGATCATCATCAGATGGTTGATACTGGTATAGAACTGCAGTGCTCCGAAGAAGACCAGGACGGTACTGGATCCGATCATCAGCGTAGCGAGGACCGAGAAGATCTGCTGCTGCCAGTAGAGGGTACTGCTTCTGTCTTCGGTCACCTGTTCTCTGAACAGCTGGTGTTTGATCCGTGAGAGTACGTGCATGCTGATCCCCTATGAATCACAATCAGGAAGAATGACTCATAGTATACTGGAGAGTGATACAGAGTACCAGTGAAAAACGCAGGTATCAGGCTGTTTTCTTGCTGACAAGAACAGTAGCACAGCACTGCATATGCAATATAGTACCCAGATCTTTCACAGCTGTAGGGAGGTAGTATCTGTAATATATTGCAGCAAAAAGGGTAATGTGCAGTATAGACACTGCATATGCAGTATCGATGAAAAGAGGCATGCTGGGGCCTCTGAAGGCTCCTGCAGCTCCCGCATGCTGCTGCCTTCTTCCCTGCAGTACAGCTGAGGGCGTCTGAGCCATGAGGGCTCTCCGACTGTTCTCAGATCTTCCGATCGCTGCAGGGGACCTCGCCTTCCTTTCATATCTGCAGTTTCCTGCGTTACCGGAGGCTGCAAGCCCCCAGCCACTAGTAAAGCCTGCTCACAACGTGGTATACACAATACATCGTATACACGATGACAGCAGTCTCTTAGCAGATTGTCTCATAACAGAGATCTCGAACATAATCAGGTGGTAAGAATCAGATGGTACAGAACATAACGATCGTGACCGATCAGTATGGCAAAGAAACAGAAGAACAGATCAGGGCAGAGGCGGCATCGCAGCTGGGTGTCGAACAGCAGCGCATCAGTGCGGTCCTGCTCATCAAGAAATCGATAGATGCACGGAGAGGCAAACTCAAGGTGAACTTGCGCTATGCCGTATACGTCGATGAGCAGCCGCCCGCGGTCTCCGTGAAGCCGCTCGTGCTCAAACAGGCAGATCCCTCGAAGTCGGTGATCATCATCGGTTCAGGTCCTGCAGGACTCTTTGCCGCCCTGAAGCTGCTCGAATCAGGGATCAAGCCGATCATCCTCGAACGAGGACCCGATGTGACAGCCCGAAAACGTGACATCGCCATGATCAGCAGAGAGCAGCGGGTGAACCCCGACTCCAACTACTGCTTCGGCGAGGGCGGGGCAGGGACCTACTCGGATGGGAAACTCTACACCAGATCAAAGAAACGGGGAGAGATCTCCTCGGTGACCGGAGTGCTCTATGAGCATGGGGCCGATGAGCGGATCCTCACCGATGCTCATCCCCATATAGGGACCGACAAGCTCGGTGATATCGTACAGAAGATCAGGGAGAGGATCATCTCCTGCGGTGGAGAAGTCCACTTCTCTACCCAGGTGATGGGAATCACCAAAGACATACACAAGAACGTCACCGGCGTGATCACTGACGAAGGGATCGGATTCCCTGCGAAAGCGATCATCGCGGCAACCGGCCACAGCGCAGGTGATTTCTATGAGATGCTGCAAAGTGCAGGGGTGACCATCGAAGCGAAACCCTTCGCAGTCGGTGTGCGCGTCGAGCACCCGAGGACCCTCATCGACTCGATACAGTACCATGGCATGAACCCCGGGACCCTCGGTGCTGCGACCTACACGCTCAAGGCACAGGTAGGGGAACGGGGTGTCTACTCGTTCTGCATGTGCCCCGGCGGTATCGTCGTCCCCTCAGCGACCGATGATGATCAGATCGCGGTGAACGGCATGTCCCCCTCCGGACGGAATACCCGATGGTCCAATGCGGCGTTCGTCGTGGAAGTGACCCCGGACGATATCCCGGCGGAGTTCGGCGGACCTGCAGACCCGCTCTGCGGACTTCGCTACCAGCGCTTTCTGGAGCATGAAGCCAAGGAACAGGGGAAGGGGCAGAAAGCACCAGCTCAGCGTATGACCGATTTCGTCTCTCACATGCCCTCACGAAAACTGCCAGAGACCTCCTATGCACCGGGTGTGGTGGCATCCCGTCTGGATCTGTGGATCCCCGGTCACATCACCAAACGCCTGATCAAGGCCTTCAGGTTCTTCGATACCAGGATGCACGGGTTCCTCTCAGACAAAGCGGTCCTGATCGCCATAGAGACCAGGACCTCCTCCCCGGTACGGATCACCAGAGACCCCCAGAGCCTCGAAGTCCTGGGGATCGGCGGCCTCTACGCAGCAGGTGAGGGTTCAGGCTATGCCGGCGGTATCGTCTCATCGGCCATGGATGGACAGGCTATCGCAGCAGCCGTTGCAGCACGACTGCTGCAGTAAGCTGCTGCTCGTGCTCTGACCTCTTCATCAGCAGTCGCTGAAGGGGCCGTACCCTGATCGGTACGACCCCTTCAAACCTCTGCTGTGTGCTCTGCCGTACGAATCGGCTGCTCCTGCCTCATCTCAGCCAGTCACAACCTCCACTGCACTCAACCTCTTCTTAACACCCGCGTACTCAGCCTCTCTATCAGCATACCCTCTCGATCGCTGCACTGCGTTCTACCAGGTCACCAGTTCTTCACCAGCTGCAGGGACTCCCTGCAGCTGGTGAACCCTGTTGAGGTCTCTCTCCTTACACTAACACGAAAAAAGCCACCAGATTTCTCTGATGGCTTCTTGTTTAGCAGGGACAGGACTCGAACCTGCGAGCTCCGGGTTATGAGTTAGACCCAGGATGTTCGCCGACATTCTTTCTTGATGGCGAGTGTAGACGATAAAAATGGAAGCGTCGATCTCATGTATATCCTTGTCGACAGCGTTTGCAGGAAAGTTGCCAGTGTTTGAGAATCCATCTGTAACTTCATCTGTAATTGACCAGTGTATAGATTTTCTTGCTAGATAAGTGACATCGAATTTGATATACTAACAATATGCCTACAATATCGATGTTTTACGGAATTATAATACGAATGTATCTAGGTGGAAAAGAACACAATCCACCTCATTTTCATGCTTATTATCAAGGGTGCAAAGGTCTCTTCTCGATAATCACCTGTTCTATGACTGAAGGTGATATTCCTGGAAAGTAGAAAAAACCCATAGAAGCATGGGCTGAATTACATCAGGATGAATTATTGGCCGATTGGGATCTCGCTCAGAATGGCGAAACTCCCTATTCTATAGAACCTTTGAAATAGGAGGTAAGATATGTACTTGGGTGTAACAGAGGCTAAACCTCTCGAAGACTATAAACTGCTTCTTACTTTTGACAATAATGAGAAACGGATCTTTAACGTGATGCCATATCTAGGAGTCTGTCGGACTTTTCTCTAAAAATATGATAGAGTTCGGGAATAGATACACAGCAAGAAAGGTGCATAAGATGAGACAGATATTCAAACCAGTTGATCGTGATACTTCCTATTTGTTACCACCATCTTTAG
>JAIPFY010000015.1 GCA_021736385.1 Spirochaetia bacterium
AAAAAAGGAGCTGCTCAATGCAGCTCCTTTTTTCGTGACGTACCTGTCTACTATGAGAGAATGAGTTTCAGGATGAACAGGATACCTACGATGATTGTCATCAGGTTGATATCTTTCACCTTGCCACTGAACAGTTTCAGCAGGATCCATGAGAGCATACCGATCATGATACCATCAGCGATGCTGTATGCGAGAGGCATGACGATAAGTGTCAGGAATGCTGGGACTGATTCTGTATAATCTGAAAAATCGATCTCTTTTACAGGAGTGATCATGAACAGACCAACAAGGATCAGAGCAGGTGCTGTAGCAGCACCGGGGATAGCGAGGAACAGTGGTGAGAGGAACAGGGAGAGCAGGAACAGCACAGCTACGGTCGCAGCTGTCAGTCCGGTCTTTCCACCCTGAGCGACACCGGCAGAACTCTCTACATAGGTGGTCACGGTACTGGTACCGAGACATGCACCGACGGTAGTACCGATAGCATCTGCCATGAGAGCCTGTTTGACTTTCGGGATGTTGCCTTTTTCATCGAGCAGTCCGGCTTTGGTAGATACACCGATGAGTGTACCGACGGTATCGAACATATCAACAAAGAGGAAGGTGAACAGGACGATCAGCATATCGAAGGTGAACACACTGGCGAATTCGAACTGGAAGAAGATCGGAGCAAGTGATGGGGGAGCCCAGTTTCCGCTAGGAGCCTGAGTGATTCCGAAGAGAAATCCGACCAGGGTAGTTGCGACGATACCGATGAGCAAAGCTCCTTTCAAGTTGAAGGCAAGCAGTACACCGGTGATCAGAAGACCGATCATGGCAAGCAGTGCAGTGCCAGAGGTCAGGTTTCCAAGGTGAACAAGGGTAGCTCCGTCATCGACGATGATACCGGCATTCTGGAAACCGATAAAAGCGATGAATAGACCGATACCGACAGAAATAGCCTTCTTAACATTGGTAGGTATGGAATTTATGATCGCTTCACGAATATTGAAGATCGTGAGGATGATAAAGATGATACCTTCAAGGAATACAGCGGTCAACGCGAACTGCCATGAGTATCCCATACCGAGTACGACAGTGAATGCGAAGAACGCATTCAGTCCCATACCGGGAGCAAGAGCGAACGGCAGGTTTGCAGTAAAAGCCATCACAAGGGTGGCGATCGCAGACGAAAGAGCGGTAGCAGTGAAGATCGCACCAAAATCCATTCCAGTCTCACTCAAAAAGAGCGGGTTCACTATGAGAATATACGCCATAGTGAGGAATGTCGTAAGACCAGCGACGACCTCTGTTTTCACATCAGTCCCGTGCTCTTTCAGCTTAAAAAATTTTTCCATCTTTCCTCTCCTTAGGAATTAAATAATGCTTCACTCAGTGTACTATGTTTGTATTTTCTTGTACAGAAAAAAATATTTATTGTTGCGTTATGTTGCGTGAACACGAAACTCATGATAGGCTGAACAGAGGATCAATCCGGAGGTACGACATGACCGAACGAACACATATAACTGAACTCATCGAAGTCGCATCAGGCCGCAGGAAAGCCGATCTAGTCATTAAACATGCCAGGATCGTAGATGTATTGAACCATAAGATCATTGAGGGTTCCCTTGCGATAACCGGTGGACGCATAGCCGGGATCGGAGCCTATGAAGGGCATACAGAGATCGATGCACACCATAAATACCTGCTGCCGGGTCTGATCGACAGTCATGTACATATAGAATCGGCCATGACCTCCCCAGAGAGTTTCGCATCTGCCGTGGTGCCCAGAGGCACCACGACCGTCATCGCTGACCCCCATGAGATCAGCAATGTCTGTGGGCTCGACGGGATACAGTACATGCTCGATGCGACTGAACAGGTTCCGCTGAGGGTCTTCATGATGCTGCCCTCCTGTGTTCCGGCCACAGATTTCGAGCATGCAGGAGCCGTATTGGGAACAGAGGAACTCAGACAGTTCATGGGACATCCCAGAGTCCTGGGACTCGGTGAGATGATGGATTATCCTGCAGTGGTCAACGGCTCGGATCCTGTGATCGACAAGCTGCTGCTAGCCCTCGAAGCTGGTAAGCAGATCGACGGGCACAGCCCGATGCTCGAGGGGAGGGACCTATCGGCCTATGCCGCAGCCGGGATCTCGACCGACCATGAATGTTCGACGGTCGATGAGATGCAGGACCGGATCTCACGGGGCATGTATGTGCTCATTCGCGAAGGGTCGGCAGCTCACAACCTCTCGGATCTGCTTCGAGGTGTCACCGAATCGAATTCCAGAAGATGCCTCTTCTGCACCGATGACCGGCAGCCTGAGGATATACTCAAGAGCGGACATATCGACAACCATCTTCGTCTTGCGGTCTCCCATGGCATCGATCCTGTGACTGCTGTGCAGATGGCAACGATCAATGCAGCCGAATGCTATGGACTCAAACGCACCGGCGCCATAGCTCCCGGGTACGCGGCTGACTTCGTCATCGCCAGTGACCTTGAACAGTTCGTAATCGAGCAGGTCTTCATCAACGGAAAGCTGGAAGCTGCAGAAGGCCTGATGGTGCATGAGATGAGTAACTCAAACATACAGGCTGTCACCGACACCGTGCATGTCTCAGGGTTCACCCGTGAGTCGCTGAGACTGCCTCTTCGCAGTGCTCTTGCGAGAGTCATTCGTATCAACGCCCGCTCACTGGTGACCGAACAGGCCATTCGGAAGGTGTTCCGTGATGAACGGGGAGATTTCAGGCATGATGACCGCCTCGATCTGCTGAAGATGGTGGTGGTCGAACGCCACAAGCACACCGGGAACGTGGGAATCGGTATCGTTGAGAACTACCACCTCACGGGCGGGGCCATCGCCACCACGATCGCTCACGACTCCCATAACATCATCGCGATCGGGGATACTGATGAGGACATATTCCTGGCGATCGAGCATCTCATCTCGATCTCAGGCGGGATCACCATGGTAGCCGGAGGGAAGGTGCTTGATGCACTGCCCCTGCCCATCGCAGGTCTGATGTCAGATCAGTCAGCTGAATATGTGGACAGAAAATTACAGGCCATGCACGAAGTCGCCTTTGAACGATTCGGGATCAACCGGGATATCGACCCCTTCATGACCTTGAGCTTCATGGCACTGCCGGTCATACCGGAGATCAAACTCACAGATATGGGGCTCTTCGATGTCAGGACCTTCTCGTTCATCGATATATCTGTCGATTGACCGTCGAACGGAACACGATGTCCCTGTCCTCATGATGCAGGACCTCGATGGACGTATCGTACAGTTCTGAGATGAACGCTCCTGTCAATGCCTGCCCAGTAGGCAGGTTGCGCAGCAGTTTTCCCTGTTTGAGCATAGCGGTGTAGTGAGCGGTCTCAGCAGCGAAGTTGGGATCATGGGTGGTATACAGCAGCGTCATACCACTTTCGAGCAATCGGTGCATGATATCGATCACGATGGAGATATTCCCCGGATCGAGACTGCTCGTCGGCTCATCGAGAATGATCATCTCAGGCTGCTGGGCTATGGCACGGGCAAGCATGAGCAGCTGCCGCTGACCTCCCGAGAGGGAGGTGACCGAACGCTGCGGCGAAAGATCGAGCTGTACCCGCTCAATAGCCCACAGTGCGATTTCGATATCTTCTGATGAGGGTTTTGCCAGTTGTGGAAGATAGGGAGCCCTGCCGAACAGGACATAATCCAGCAGTGTGAATGAGAACTGAAGCGGTTCGTTCTGAGGGACGAGGCTGACGATCTTGCCCCGGTCTCTGCGTGAGTAGCTGTGAATGGGTGCACCCTTGAGCAGGATCGTTCCGGTATCAGGAGCTTTCCATCCCAGGAGCAGATCGAGCAGGGTGGATTTGCCAGCGCCATTGGGGCCCAGGATCGCTGTAGCCCTATGTTCTGTGATATCCATGGAGACCTGGTTCAATGCATGCGCATGGGAAGCAGGATAGGTATACGAGACATGATCGAGTTCATACATATGGCTCATATCGATTCCCCCAGACCACGTTTCGAGCTGAGCATCAGCACGAACAGCATCGTACCGAACAGACTGGAAACGATACCCAGCGGCAGTTCTCCAGTGAATAGAGATCGTCCGAGCGTATCGCACACCAGCAGATAGATCGCACCGATGAGCATGGAGCCGGGCAGGGCGACACTGGCGTTCGAACCGAAGATCCTACGCGCAAGATGCGGGACGATCAACCCGATCCAGCCGATGAGACCCGATACGGAGATCACAGCCGCAGTGCCAAGAGTCGCGGTGAAGAGGATCAGCCGTTTTTCCATGACCGGTGACAATCCCAGTGTATGGGCTGTGCGGTCATCCATCGACAGCAGATTGATCCGCCATCTGAAGAAGAACATCAGGATCAGGGATCCGAGGGTCACAGGCAGGATCGAAAGCAGCTGGTTCGTATCGATGTTCCATAACCCTCCGAGCAGCCAGAAAGTGATCTCCTGCAGTTCACTCAAAGGATCAGCACCGTATTTGATCAGCCCGATCCCTGAGGAGAAGAAGGCGGAGACGGCGATCCCTGCAAGGATGAGTCTCAGGATCCACCCGCCGAAATGGAACCTTCGGGCAAGCATGAAGGACAGAGAGAGACCCAGTACAGCAAAAGCCGCTGAAGAGAGCTGGATCAGCAGCGTCTGATACCCTACGAGGACGATCGCAAGGGCGGCACCGAACGCAGCTCCCTGAGAGACACCCAGGAACCCAGGTTCGACCAGCGGGTTCGAGAAGAGCATCTGAAAGACGAACCCGGACCCGGCAAGGACTGCCCCTGCGAGCATCGCCGTGATGATCCTCGGCAGACGAAGCTGCATGACGATAGTCTGCCCGGTGCGGTCCTGCAGGAGTATCCTCAAAGGGGTGAACCCGGCTGAAGGGTACCGTCCGATCCCTAACGAGATCAGGGCTGTGAGGATCAGCCCCCCTGCAAGCAGATACATGATACGTCTATGACGCGACTGGACTGCTGCAAGGGACCTGTCAGTCGATTGATGCTTCATACCGCTCGATTATCTCCTGAAGTACATCCTGATCCGTTATGCCGTACATGGTACGATAGAACTCCAGAAGCGTATCGGTAAAGGGTTCCTGTCCATAGAGTTCGGGATGCAGATCCATGGAGAGCCATCTGAGACCAAGGATCCATCGTGTATCCGGTTGAGCCCAGTTATGATAATCAGCAGGGAAGGCCTTCACATTGCCTTCTGTGACTGCACTGAGATCCTGCCAGAGTTCAGATGCTTCGATCTGATCCAGGAACACCTGTACCGGTATCTTGTAGCTGATGAGGTATATCCTCTGTGGATCCCATGCAGCGATCTGCTCGAAATTCACCTTCTGCCAACCAGAGGTCCCGTTCGTCTCTTTCCACAGTGCATCAGCCCCTGCAGTCTCAGTCATGATGGTCTGGATCCAGGTCTCCGGTGCGGTCTGAAAGGCAGTGACCCCGTCCCGCAATGATCCGTAGAGCAGCAGGACCCGCTCTTTCTCCTCGCTGCTCACATCCTTCACTGCAGTTTCCACCTGATCGATCATCTTCTGGTAGTAGGTGGTGATCTGTGCAGCGCGGTCCTCTTCCTGCAGCAGGATTCCCAACTGGGTGATCTCCGCAATATAGGATTCAGGAGATTCCAGATCGAGGGTGAATACCGGGATGCCCAGTTTCTCGAGCTGTACTCCGAGCGATTCATAGTTCCTGCTCTTGATGAGTACCAGATCAGGCTGTGCCGCAGCGATCTCCTCTGCACCCACCGAATGGTCAAGACGTTCGGAAGGGCCGAGTTCAGGGGCTATGAGTTCGAAGAAATCACCCAGTCCCTGGTTGGTCATACCCAGACCTACGACCTTGCTTCGGGCTTCAGGGAAGAGATAGAGCGCATCTGCAACGATCATGGTAGCTTTTCCCGCTGCCATGATGCGTTCTGCGGGTCGTTCCAGCGTCACAGCGCGACCGAGTGCATCGACTGCCGTGATCGAGATCGTGGATGCTTCCTCGATGGGCTGGACCGCAGGCGGTTCTTCCTGTCGTGCGCAGCCTGTGGTGAATATCAGCAGGATCAGAGCGATCGATGCTGAGAGCCTTATGTGATCAAGGCGGTGTCTGTTGTTCATATCGTACCTCTTTCATCGTGTTCTGCGACGATGCTACCATTATATATAAGAAAATACAATGGTTTATGATATATTGACAGCACCATTTCCCTCAAGAAGTGCTTCAGTGATCGTATACATATTCGATATGATCCCTACAGCGAGCTTGTCGGTAAGATGGTAGTAATCAAGACAGGTCCCGCATACCAGGATCTCTACGCCTGAGTGTTCGAGCTTCTGCAGGTCCGAGAGCGTCCGGGCCCCCTCGGTGGCAAGGGAGACAGATGAGTTCATGAAGACCAGCCGGGAGGGCTTCTGATCGAGTTCGGTGAGTGCATAGAGGAACCCGCGCATCAGCAGCGTCCCGAGAGCAGCATCACCGCTCCCCAGGTATTCAGAGGAGAAGAACAGCGTCTTCGGGGCAAGAGATGCCGTATCTGAGACCTGCTTCCTTTTGGAGTCTGTGGTGATGGTGAATTCACCATGTTCTTCGAACACTGAAAGGTTGGTGTATCCAGAGCGGGTGAGAAACCGTTTGACATTCTCTTTTGCAGGTTCGTTGTCTACGATGATCTGAAGGGTCGTGAACCCTCCCTCATCTACCGCCTGCTTCGTCAGGATCACGGGCTTGGGACAGGGTAGGGCGCGTGCATCAATCGATCTGTTCATATCTGACTCCTTTTCTCTCGTTCTTTCGTATATGGTATATCGCTTCGATGCCCTGAATACCGGTCGGGACGGCACTGCACTGAATCGAAAACCCGCATTCAGAACTGATCTCTCTGGGGGTCGGTATGAGAAGGAAGCTCGCCTCATCCCGGCTGAGGAACACCTCCTCGGCCTCCATGGTGTAGAAGGTCGACAGGAAGGTGATCAGGTACCTGAACTCCTGTGTACTCTCAGACAATGACGATCTCCTCGATCTCCCCGGTGACCGTCCCGATACGTACCGCTTCGATACCCCGATCATGCATCTGTGAGATGATCTGCTGCTCATCCTGTTCTCCTGCGGTGAACAGCAGTCCCCCTGAAGTCTGAGGATCGAACAGCAGATCGACGAGATCCGCATCAAGTGAATCGTAATCACGGATGAACGATGATCTGAACTCCTTGTTGCGATAGGTCCCCTCAGGGATCAGGCCAAGGGATATGTATTCAAACACATCAGGCAGTACCGGTAGAGCAGCAGCTGATATGGTCAATCCGGTGCCGCTTCCCAGGATCATCTCACAGGCATGTCCGATCAGACCGAATCCCGTGACATCGGTGCAGGCTGAGATATCGAAGCCGCTGATGACCTCGGCGCTCTGCCGATTGAGTTCGCTCATCGATCGGATCGAAGCCTGCAGTGCCCGGTCTGAGACCATCTCTGCCCGCAGAGCCGTATTGATCAGACCGGTGCCAAGGGCCTTGGTCAGGAAGAGCGCATCACCCCTTCTGGGGGTGTTGTTGCGGAGCATGCCGGCGATCTTCAGGATCCCGGTCACCGAGTAGCCGAACTTCGGTTCTGGATCATCTACACTGTGTCCACCGACAAGAGCTGTCTCTGCTTCGATCAGCGCATCCAGACCTCCTGCGGTGATCTCTCTGAGGTACGAAAGATCCAGATCATCCTTCGGGAAGCAGACCACGCTGACAGCAGTAAGCGGTCTTCCCCCCATGGCATAGATGTCAGAGAGGGCATTGGCTGCAGCGATCCTGCCGAAGATGAAGGGATCATCAACGATGGGTGGGAAGAAATCTATCGTCTGGATCAGAGCATCGGTATCATTGATGGCATAGATCCCGCAGTCTTCACTGGTGGTATAGTCACCGAGCAGTTGGGGATAGGCCGGCTGTGTCAAGCCGCACAGGGCCTTATCAAGAAGCCCCGGCCCCAGTTTGGCACCACAGCCTGAGAATCTGGTGTAGGTAGTAAGTCGTACAGGTTTCATAGCCCATGTCTCCTCATGAGATCGATCAGGTGATCGATCTCTTCTCTGGTAGTCTCTGAACCCGTGGAGAAGCGGATGGTACCGCCTCCTTCATAAGTGCCGATGTGGTGATGAGCCCATGGGGCACAGTGCATACCCATCCGTTGTGCGACCTGCTCACGATCGAAGACAGCTGCGATATCGGAGACCGACAGCCGTGCATGTGTCCAGGATATGACAGAACCTCTGCCATGTTCGGGTGAATGTATCCTGATGTCAGGGAACTGCTGGAGCTGCGCATAGAGATGATCAGAGATCTCTCGTTTCTGGGCATAGAGCCTCCGGCTGTGTGCGATCAGATAGGTGAGGGCTGCCTGCAGCCCGGTGATCCCATGAATGTTCGGGGTACCGCTCTCATACCGGTCCGGAAGGATATCAGGCTGGCGATCAGAATCAGACTGACTGCCTGTCCCCCCGTGTATCAGAGGTTTCGGGTCCAGTTCACTGCCGAGCAGCAGGATACCGACACCGGTGGGCGCGAGTAAGCCCTTATGGGCTGAACAGCAGAAGGCCCCATGGTGCATAGCCTGGAGTCCCACTGGTATATCCCCGGTAAGCTGGGCCCCATCGATGCAGTAGGAGAGCCCACGGGCCTCCAGAAGTTCGATCATCTCTGCGATGGGAAAGATCGTACCGGTGACATTGGACTCCCCGGTGAAGACGGTAAGATCCGGTGATAGAAGATCGAGCTGCCGGGCGAAGGCATCGAGATCAGGAAAGCCGAACGTGTCAGCTTCCATGGAGGTGATCGTACAGTGATACTGCTCGTACAGATCTGTCAGCACTCTGCTGACCGCATTGTGTTCCATGGGTGAGACGAGCACAGACCCTCCATGAGGGACCGTGCCCCGTATGACCAGATTCAGCGATTCGGTAGCACCGCTCGATAACAGGATACGATCTGGGTGGGGGAAGTCGAAGTACGTTGAGAGCTGCTTTCGTACCCGATAGAGCAGTCTGCTCGATCGTACTGCTGAGGCATAGGAGGAACGGTTCGCATTGGCACTCTCAGAGGTCAGTGATTCATACACCGCCTGCGCGACACCCGGAGCCTTGGGATAGGAGGTCGCCGCCTGATCGAGATAGATACTCACGAATTCTCTCCCGGTCTGTGAACGCCCATGCTCGAAGAGATCAATGCTTCAAGCACACCCCCTGCTACCGCACGTGCCTTATCAGAGACCCTCATGCAGTAGGATATGTCACCTCTCGGATCGATATCGCCGACTTTGAACCCCTGCGTGACCTCCATCCCTGATACCAGCAATCCTCTGATCACCCCATCGATGGTAGCCGGGACCTGAGTCTCATCGATATACGCCACAGGTTCTCCCTGCTTGACCAGATCGCCGATCTCATGATCGGTGGTGAAGACTCCCGCACAGGGAGATCTGAGTACCCGTTCTTTCCCCATACCCGCGATGATCCCAGGCACCCCGGTATCATCAGCAGGTCTCCCTGACCAGATCACCCGACCGAGATCATGACCTCTGTTCGTCTCGATGACAGCATCGACATCCACACCCGCAGTGAACCCCGGACCGAGTCCGATCACACAGGGAGCCATATCGATCTCCGTACCGAGATTCTTCTTGGCAAGGATCGCATCGATCACGGCGAACGGACTGAAATGCCTGATCGACTCACCAGTGGGATCTGCCATCACGGCAACGATCCCATGATCCATGAGTGTCTTTGCCTTGCTGTAGGAATCGGTGTACTCTGCAGTGACCCCTTCTACGATCATCGTACCGTCATAGACAGCCTGCGCGAAGGAGACCGTACGCCTGATCACCGAAGGACGTGAGGTCTCCAGAGCGAGGATCCGGTACCCGCACTGGTGCAGCCGCAGGATCGTGCCCGTCGCGATGTCCCCGGCCCCCCGGACGATGAGCAGATTGCCGGCTCTCTGAGAGAGGGGGATACCAGAGGTGGTGTTCATCACCGACATGATCTCAGAGACGATACTCACTGCGATCTGCTGCGGAGTCTCAGCCCCGAGATCCAACCCGGCAGGGGCATGGATATGTTTGAGAAGGGCAGGGGAATGTCCGAGAGCCTTCAGTTCATCCTTGATGAACGCTACCTTACGTCTGCTCCCGAGCATGCCCAGATAGCCGAAATCAGAGGAGAGCAGCAGTTCCAGCGGCTTCTGATCATGTGAATGGGTCGCTATGAGTAGAGCACAGTTCGCAGTGATCGTCAGTTGAGCGAGTGCCTGCTCGACCGAATCGTGAACGATCAGATCCCGCGCCATGGGAAATCGTTCAGATGTGGCGAACTCTGCACGTGTCTCTACCACCGTGATGCTGAAACCGACCTGATGGGCGACTCGTGCGATCTCAAGATTGACATGACCGCCGCCGATGAGGATCAGATGCGTGGCAGCTGAGAATATCTCTATATAGACATCGAGATCTCCCCCGCAGAGCATATCGATACTATGAGCCGACCCATCCTGATCGAGCCGGTAGCTGACCATCCCGGAGGAGTCGGTCTTCATACGTTCCCTGGCCTCTTCGATGATGAAGCTCTCGGCCAGACCTCCACCGATGGTTCCGTGAATATCTCCGGACTCGGTCACGATCATATGAGCTTTACTTCTCGGGGTAGAGCCGACAGCTGAGACGATCGTGATCAGAGCAAAGGTATGGTTACGTTCTTCGAGTTCTGCTGCAAGGGCAAAGATACTTGTCATAGGTGATCTCCAGTGGGCAGGGTTGTGGTGTGATAGATACATGTGATGGGTCTCAGGGACCCTATGATCAGACGATCAGCAGGAAGAGCCGACTCACACAGCTGTGAGAAGAGTTCTAGCCGTGCCTGCTCATCGAGCAGGTCAGCCTGATTGAGGAATATGATTCGTTCAGCACCTTCTGGTGCATGCTTGAACAATCCCAGTGGGTGACAGATCAGATCACGGTAGGTACCTGCATCGATGATCGAAGCACCTTCGCCGACGATGAGCCTGAACTGTGCCATGCGGTGTACGGTCTGCTCATCAAGAGGCTTGCCGTAGGATGAGAGTCCGATCATACCGACGATGGCCGTGGCACGTGATGGGTGCAGTGGCTCCTGTGCGTTCGGTGCCTTCACAGGCAGTCGATGTGCACCATCTGATTCACAGACGATGCAGGAGACACGAGGGTCCGATGCCAGGCTGTCTACCTGTGCCTGACTGATGCCGAATACTTTCGAGTGTACACGATCCTTTCGGTCATAGAGGAACAGCGCTCCGGGATCGGGCAGGGATGAAAGCCACTGCTCATAGCTGAGCAGCTGATCGAAGGGATGTGCGTTCTGAGAGTTGATGACATCGGGATCATACATCATAGTCGTCGTGGTCGCTATCCTGATCCCTTGAGCATACCGGCTGCAGCTCTCCTGGATCAATCGATACACCAGTGTGGTCTTCCCCCCGCCGCCTGCCAGAGAAATGACCGGCGGGGCGGGATGCGTATGATGGACAATCATAGGTAACAGGTTACTATCCATTATGCATTAGAATATATATTGGTTACGGAAAAATGGGAAGTCCTCAGTTGAAAATTCAGTCGATTAACAGTATCCTTTGTGATACAGTTAGACATCAGTACGGCAGAAGGAACCTCCAATGAACACTATGCAGTTAGAACATGACATACAGGTGCTGTATCAGGCACAGAAGTCTCTGGCTATGGTCCCGCTGGAAGTGCGTAATGCATTTCTCAAGAGACTTGCGGAAGAACTCGAACGCAGGAGCGAGGAGATCTTCCTGGCAAATGCTGCAGACCTGCTCGAAGCGCAGCAGGCCGGACTTGCGACTCCGCTGCTCAAGCGGTTGAAGTTCGACATCGCGAAACTCAAGAGCGCCTGTGAGGGGATCCTGCAGATCAGTGGACTGCCTGATCCCATCCATAGGGTCCTCGAGCAGAGAGAACTTGATGAAGGGCTGATCCTCACCAGGGAGAGCTGTCCGATCGGAGTGATCGGGATGATCTTCGAATCACGTCCTGATGCTCTCATACAGATCGCATCACTGTGCATGAAGAGCGGTAACGGGATCGTACTCAAAGGTGGATCAGAAGCCCTTCAGACCAACAGAGCCCTCACTGCGATCTATAAGGATGTGAGTCGAGCCATGCTCCCTGAGGCGGTCGGTGCTGCCTGGATCACCCTGATCGAGACCAGAGAGTCCGTTGCGCAGCTGCTGAAGATGGGAGAGTATATCGATCTGATCATCCCCAGAGGATCGAAACAGTTCGTACAGTATATCATGGACAATACCTCCATCGCGGTCCTCGGTCACGCAGATGGCATCTGCCACTGCTATATCGATCAGTCTGCCGACATGCAGAAAGCGATCAGAGTCTCTGTGGATGCGAAGTGCCAGTATCCAGCTGCCTGTAATGCTATCGAGACCATCCTGATCCACAGCGATCGCGCTGCTGAGATCCTGCCTGAGCTCTCTCAGGCACTCCAGCGTGAAGGGGTCGAGATCCGTGGTGATGAACAGGTCAGCTCGATCATCTCCTGCCTCCCGGCGAATGAGGATGACTGGAGTACCGAGTATCTGGATCTTATCGTCTCCATCAGAATCGTCGATTCCATCGAAGAGGCTGTGCGCCATATCAACACCTATGGATCAGGGCACACCGACACGATCATCTGCGAACTTCCTGAGAACGCAGAGTATTTCATGGATGCAGTCGATGCTGCTGATGTCTTCTGGAACTGCAGTACCCGATTCGCCGATGGATTCAGATTCGGCCTTGGCGCAGAGGTGGGTATCAGCACTCATAAGATCCATGCACGGGGACCGGTAGGACTTGAGGGACTGATCAGCTATAAATGGAAACTGAGGGGAGCAGGTCATATCGTCGCTGAGTATACCGGTGAACATGCCCGTCACTTCACCCATAGGGAGCTGTCACTGCATAAGGAGCATTCTGGTGAGTAGAGAGTTCTCCCACGTACGACGGGTCGTCATCAAAGTAGGGACCAACCTGCTCAGTACCGATGACGGGATCAATCTGGCCTTCATGGAGACGATCGTCCAACAGATGCATGCCCTCATCGAGAATGGGTACCAGCCGCTGCTGGTCAGTTCCGGGGCTATCGGTATGGGAGCCAAGGAGCTCGGCTACAGGAAACGGGTACGGACGATCGTGAAGCGACAGGCCTTCGCTTCGATCGGGCAGCCCCTGCTGATGCATAACTATCGGCAGATGTTCTCAGCGTACGGACATGTGGTGGCACAGCTGCTTCTGACCCGGTATATCCTCGATAACCGAAAGAGTTTTCTGAATCTCAAGAACTCCGTCGAACAACTGCTCGATCTCGGAGTCATTCCCATCTTCAATGAGAACGACTCGGTATCTACCGATGAGATCGGTACGGCATTCGGGGACAATGACACGCTCAGTGCCCTGATCGCCAGCAAGATCGATGCGGATCTGCTGATCATTCTCACCGACATCGACGGACTGTACAATGGGAACCCCAAGACCGACCCTGAAGCTGTACTCATCCATGAGGTAGATCAGGTAGATGATACGGTACGCTCCTGGGCTTCGGGTGCCGGGTCTCTCTTCTCAACCGGTGGGATGAGGACAAAACTCACGGCAGCTCAGATCGCATCGAAAGCGGGCTGCGGAAGTATCATCGCAAAAGGTACAGAACCGCAGGTGCTCGAAAGGATTCTCAGCGGAGAGGTCATGGGTACCTATATACAGCCTGCTGAGAGAATGGCACAGCGGGACCGATGGATACTCCAGTCCTCTGCAGAGGGCAGGATCATCATTGACCAGGGAGCGGTATCGGCACTCAGAGCACATAAGAGCCTGCTGCCATCGGGTATCATCCGGGTAGAGGGTGTGTTCGAACGGGGGACCGTGGTGATGATCAATGATGTGGCAAAAGCCGTGCCATCATTCAACAGCAGTGAGATCGAAGCATTGATCGGTATGCACAGCAGTGACATCAGAGAGAAGATCGGTACCCACCGACGTGATGTGATCGCACGTCCTGAAGATATCGTGTTCATCGGTTAGCTGCACGTCATAGAGGATCTATCATGTATGAAGACAGAGGAGTCCCTGCGTTCTCATTCATCATCCTGGTGAGAGAGCACTACAGAAATCGTCCGGAAGAACGCCAGCGCCTTGAACGTCTGCTCAAACACAGTGCAGAGATTCATCGAGTACCTGTGTATCTCCTCATGTGTAAGCGGAATAACATCCCCCTGTCCCATGTCTCCCTGCTGCCCTGCGAGACCCACCCCGTGGTATTCGAGGAGTACCTGAGTGCAGGGCACTATCTCAACAGTGTGATGAAGATGGTACAGAGCCCGTACGGGTGCGTGCTGTGGAGTGATATGATCCCTGAGATCCATCTTGACAGTCAGCTGACCGGTTGGCTCCTTTCTCATACGCCGCTGTGTGCCGTTCCGATCCTGACTGACAGCAGCGCTCACATACTACCCTCGCTCTCAGCCCCAGTATCGTACACTGACCGACAGCTGCGTACCGCAGCATTCCTTCCCGGTCAGGACGGTGCGAAGACGCTCTATCCTACTGATTATGCCGGTATCTACGATATGCAGCAGCTCAACGGGATCAATGGCTTCGATACCACGTTCGAAGAGGGGTACTGGCAGCTGTGTGATCTCGGGTTCACCACATGGCTCAGAGGCCGGACCATCAGAAGCTGTAACGGAGCGACCTGCAGGTATTCAGGCAGTACTGCGATCGAGGACCAGAGCCCCACCTCACACAGTCGACGGTTCCATGCGAAACACTTCGGCTATACGATCGACTCATCAGGGCTCCCGGTAGTCGGCAGGGGACAGAAGAAGCATCTACCCCACAGCGTGTACGAGGAGTACCGATATCATCCCATATCGATCAGCACCACCGGCAGGTCACTGATCTCAAACTGGGAATCAGAGGGAATCAGCGTATGAGCAGCAGACTCAGGTGTGTATGGATGATCAGCATGGCTCTGCTGCTCGCCGGGGGGATACTTCCGGCACAGCCGATTCTCTTCTCCTATCCGGTCGGGACCGTCATCATAGACCCCGGTCACGGGGGGAGGGATCCCGGAGCTGTGGGGACCTATACCGATGAGCAGGGACAGATCCATGAAGTGTATGAGAAGGATGTGACCCTGGCCATCGCTGAAGTGGCTGCAGAGGCGGTACGGGTCTGCTATCCTGATATCGATGTGGTGCTTACACGAGATGATGATACCTACCTCTCTCTGGGTGCCAGGACATCACTGGCAAACAGCATACCCTACCGGGAGGGACACAGTAAAGTGTTCATCTCGGTGCATGTGAACGCCTCGAGTGTGAAATCGGCAAGCGGTTTCGAGATCTGGAAACTGGAATCCGATCATGTCAAGGATTTCTATACGGCATTGCTGAGAGAATCAGGTCTGGTTCACATCACTGAACGACTCAATACCGAACTGAATGAGGAACTCGATCATATGAATGGGATCCTTGCTGAGCACATGGTCTCGGCACTGGAGATCTCTCTGCCAGAGGCGGTCCGCAACAGGGGCATAAAGGAGAGTCAGTTCTATGTGCTCACCTATGCCCATATGCCTGCGGTCCTCGTGGAGACCGGTTTCATGTCACATGAACAGGAGTTGGCACAACTCGTCACACCTCTGTATCAGGAGCAGCTTGGCTACGCTCTGGCATCGGGGATAGCCGCCCACATAGAGGCTCTACGGTAACAGCGATTCCTGCTGTTCCCGGTATTCGGCGAGCAGTGCCTGCTTGAGATCCTTGAGATCCCGACTCAGAGAGACTTTATAGATGTGAGGATTCACCAGTCGCCTGTAGGATCGGTGAAAGTACTGTAGCTGATCCTTCACGCGTGATTGAATAGCTACGAGAGGCTGTCTGACTTCAGTCCTTCTTCCGTTGAGCAGCTTGCAGGAGAGCAGCGGTCTGATCTCCTGATAGGAAGAGACCTTGATGCTATAGAAATCGTTATCGATCATCGGGTGGTAGAGGGTATAGTCCTTTCCTGTGATGATCTGCTCGTCTGAGAGAGCGATCAGATCACCCAGAGCATTGTGGTCCTTGTCAAAGAACCGGTAGACCTGCTTCACACCGGGATTGGTAGTCTTCTCATAGTTGTTCGATACTTTCATCGTCGGTTCCATCACCCCGGTACTGCCCATGGCTGCCGCGAGTTTATAGACGCCGTTCATCGATGACTGAGCACCGCCGGTGACCAGATGGGTACCGACTCCCCAGGAATCGATAGGGACCCCGTCTGCTACCAGAGCCATGATGATCTCCTCGTTCAGATCGTTCGACACCGCTATGATGGCATCCTCGAGTCCTGCAGCATCAAGTCGCTGACGTACTTCACGACTGAGATAACTCAGATCCCCGCTGTCGATACGGACTCCGATTGATCTTCCGCTCTCCTTCAGTTCAAGCCCGACCGTGATCGCATTGGTGATCCCGGAACCGAGCGTGTTGTAGGTATCGATGAGCAGGATGCAGTGGTCTGGATAGATCTCCGCGAACTTCCTGAACGATTCCAGTTCAGAAGGGAAGGCCATGACCCAGGAATGAGCCATCGTCCCGCTGACCGGGATCGAGAGCTCTTTCGCTGCCAGGGTGTTCGATGTGGAAGAAGCCCCTCCTATGAAGGCTGCACGGGATGCGGAGTGGGCTCCATCCCTTCCCTGAGCACGGCGTAGACCGAACTCGAGGATGGTCCCTTCTCCTGATGCATGATAGACCCGTGAGGTCTTCGTCGCTATGAGCGACTGGAAGTTTATGGTATTGAGCAGGAAACTCTCTATCAGCTGAGCTTCTATCAGTGGTGCCTCGATGCGGATGAGCGGTTCGCCGGGAAAGACGATAGTGCCCTCATCCATGGCATAGACAGATCCGGAGAAGGAATAGTCCTGCAGATAGGAGAGGAACCCTTCGGTGAACCTGCCGGTGGATCTGAGGAATGCCAGATCATCAGCTGAGAAGCTCATCGACTGGATACCCTCAAGGGCATCTTCAAGACCGGCGAAGATGGTGTAGCCATTCGTGAACGGCTGGGTCCTGTAGAACATATCAAAAGAGACCACAGGGTCATTACCGGTAGTGAAATACCCCTGCATCATCGTCAGTTCATAGAAATCTGTCAGCAGACCGGAGACGGACATGCTATCTGCTCTCCCTGGTGATGCGATCCATCCCCATGTACGGCTGCAGTGCTGCAGGGATGGTGATCGAACCATCCTCCTGCTGAAAATTCTCCAGGATGGCGACGATCGCACGGGAGACCGCTATGGCCGTCCCGTTGAGCAGATGCACATAGTGGATGGCACCCTGATCATCCTTGAAACGCACCTGGAGCCGTCGTGCCTGGTAATCAGTACAGTTCGAAGTACTGGTGACCTCTCCCCAGGCACCGCCGTCCCCTCGTCCGGGCATCCATGCCTCGATATCGAACTTACGGTAGGCCGGAGCACCAAGATCCCCGGTACAGGTATCTACGATGCGATAGGGGATCTGGAGACCCTGAAAGATCTCCTCTTCGATTCCCAGCAGCTCCTCATGGATCCGGTCTGAATCCTCAGGCAGTGCATAGACGAACATCTCCACTTTCGAGAACTGATGGACCCGGTACAGGCCCTTTGAGTATTGTCCGGCTGCCCCGGCTTCCTTCCGGAAACAGTGCGACAGTCCTGCCATCCGTATCGGCAGCTGATCGGTCGAGAAGATGGTATCCGCATGGTACCCGCCGAGTGTGATCTCGGCGGTCCCCACCAGACAGGTGCCGGTACCTTCGAGGGCATAGATATTACTCTCTGTACCTCTGGGATTGAAACCGATTCCCTCAAGGACCTCTTCTTTGGCGATATCGGGAGTGATCGTCAGGGTGAACCCGTGTGTTCGCAGGATATCGAGAGCATAGCGCTCGAGAGCGAGTTCCAGCAGTACCGCAGCATTCTTCAGGTAGTAGAACTTCGCGCCGCTGACCTTCGCTGCAGTATCGAAATCGATCAGATCGAGATCCTGTCCGATCTCGACATGATCTTTCGCAGTGAAGCTGAAGGACGGGACCGTCCCCCAGGTGCGAATCTCCAGATTATCCTTATCCTCTTTCCCGACAGGGGCATCCGGATGGGCGAAGTTCGGGATGCGTTTCGCTTCAGTGAGATAGGAGCTCTCCACTCGTCTGAGCAGCTCCTCTTTGTCGGCAATATCCCTCTTGAGCTGTTTTCCCTCTTCGATCAGAGCAGTTCGTTCTTCTGTGCTGAGTCTGCTCTTCATCTTTTTGGCATTGTCATTTCGCTGTTTTCGCAGCGCATCAACCTCCTGAATGAGGGTAGACCGCTGTTCCTGCAGTGCTATGACCGTATCGACTGAGACGTTCATGAACCTGTTGTCAATATTCTGCTGTATCTGTGCTTTCTGCTGCTGGAGTATCCGTAGATCGATCATGTTGGTATCCTTCTTATGTGTTCACGTGTTCTGCTGTTCAGCAGGTCGGGAGAGTTCGACCGCCCGTCCTGCGGTGGCCTGGACTGCTGAGATGACGGTACTGTTGAGTGCACCGCGCTCCAGTTCCTGTATCCCTGCTATGGTAGTCCCTCCGGCGGAGATCACCGAGGTCAGGAGGGCGATCGGGTCAGCACCGCTGTGGTTGAGCAGCTCGACGGCTCCTGAAAAGGTCTGGGCTGCAATTCGGACAGATTCCTGATACGCGATACCCTCTCTGGTCCCTCCCAGCGCGACGGCATGGAGGAACTGATAGAAGAACGCGATAGCGGAACCTGAAATCCCGGTGAATGCCGGGAACAGGTGTTCCGGCAGCTCAGAGACCGTACCGAAACTCCGTGCTGCCTGCACAGCCTCCCGGGTGAAGGCAGGATCTGCAAGCTGGTGTGCTGCAACAGCGGTCACTGCCTGAGCCACTGACGCTGCGATATTCGGCATGAATCGTATGATCTGTGAAGAATGGAGCTGCTCGCTCAACGTGGCAAGCGAGACACCTGCTGCTATGGAGATATAGCGATGCTGTTCATCAGATCTCAGAAGAGGGTAGATCTGCGGGAGTATCTGCGGCTTGACTGCCAGCAGCGTGATATCGGAGTGCTGCACCAGCTCCCCTATGGATCCTGCCACAGTCCCTGAGACCTCAGCTGCGATCATGGCAGCTCTCTCATGATCCGTATCGAACACGATCAGCTCATAGGTCTGTTCTTCACACAGCGCTAGAGCCCTGATGATCGCACTCCCCATATTCCCGCAACCAAGTATTCCGAACCGTTTCATACACCACTCCCTTCATTCCGATTCCTGATTGTAGAGATTCAAGCCGATAATTGCAACATATGCTCATGGTCTGGATACCATTTTACACCTCTGCCCAAGTGGATCCATGCAGCTCTCCGGTCCTTTGCAATCCACCGAACCCCTGCTGCCGTTCATACTCATAGGCAGCGATCGCTACAGTGTTAGAGAGATTGAGCGATCGGGCATCATCGATCATGGGGATCCGTACCGAATGGTCCCGATGCGCGATGATAAGATCCTCAGGAAGGCCTCGGCTCTCCTTGCCGAACAGCAGATAACAGTCCTCAGGATACTGCACATCACAGTAGATCGCAGGTGCCTTCGTGGTAAAGAGGAACATCTGGTCGTCTGCATGTTCGGTGAGGAAATGATCGAGGGAGGGATACTCGGTCACGGTGACCAGATCCCAGTAATCAAGACCTGCTCTCCTGACCTGCTTGCTGTCGGTACTGAAGCCAAGAGGATGGATCAGATGGAGCTGTGCTCCGATAGCCGCACAGGTCCGTGCGATGTTTCCCGTGTTCTGTGGTATCTCAGGTTCTACCAATACGATATGTAATCCCATCTATGAATCCTTATGTCTCTGTATATGATGCCGATCATAGAGCAGATCAGAGGCTTTCATGATCTTATTACCCTTTGAGCGTAATTGCAATACGGTCTTCTCAACCTCATGTTTTCGCTGATAGGTATCGAAGAACAACTCATCCTGCAGGGGTTCAGACCGCTCTTCGATGGAACTGAGAGAGATCCCGATGAGGCGGATGGGACTCTGGTGATCCCAACGCTGCGTGAACAGCTCCCAGGCATAGGAGAAGACCTCTTCAGCTGAATAGATAGTCTTAGCAGGGGTACACTGAGCCGTCCGTGTCACGAACGTCGACAACTTGTACTTGATACCGATCGTCTGTGCGATCAGACCGTTCTTCATCAGCCTGAACATGACGTGGTGGGCAAGCTGATGGAACAGTCCTTTGAGCAGCTGCTCATCAGTGGTGTTCTCCTCCAGTGTCGTCTCATTGCTCACCGATCTGCTCTTGGTCACCGCCGAGAAGATCCCGGGATCTTCTCCCCTGACTGCCGTATGGTAGAACGCACCCGAGGCCTGCCCGAAGTTCCTCTGCAGCCACGACAGTGAATAGGCACGCAGCTGCTGCACCGTATGAATATGCTTGCTGTGCAGAGCCATGATGCCTTGTTTCCCGATCCCCCACAGTTTTGGCAGGGGCGTCTCTGTGATGAAATCATACTCCCCACCAGAGGGTACGAAACAGATGCCGCAGGGTTTGTTACGGTCCGAAGCCATCTTTGCGATATATTTGTTGGTGGCGATCCCGATTGATGCGGTCAGTCCGACCTCATCTATGATGTGCTGCTGGATCCTCGCGGCAACTTCCTCTACCGGCCCCATCAGTGACTGCGTCCCGCTCATATCGAGGAAGGCCTCATCGATGGAGATCTGCTGTACATGGGGGGAGTACCGGTCGAAGATGGACATGATATGCTCACTGACCTGCTGGTACCGCTGCATGCGTACCGGCATGTAGTGTCCCTCAGGGCACAGACTGCGTGCTTTGAAGATCGGCATGGCAGAATGGACCCCGAAGGCACGGGCTTCATAGGAACAGGCCGATACTACGCCCCGGGAGGAGTTGGCCCCGCCGACGATCACTGCTCTGCCCCTGAGCTGCGGATGATCGAGCTGCTCGACAGAGGCATAGAAGGCATCAAGATCGATATGAAAGTACCACGGCATCAATACACCTCTTCAGCAGTGCCGATCCGGTACACCTGGGCACCTTTCAGCCTGTGCCGTTCGAGAGCCTGCTCGATGAGCAGTTCGAACAATCGTGCCCAGGAGATCGAAGAGCTGAGGAACAGTCTCATGAACAGGCTCTTATCGGTCATCCCGGGGATGGTGTTGATCTCGTTGAACAGGATCGTTCGCCGCCGCCGGTCATAGAAGAAGTCCACCCGTGCGAAACCGTCACACCCCAGGAGCCGGTAGATCCGTTTCGAAAGTCGTCGGATCTGCTGCAGATCCTCATCCGGGATATCTGCAGGGATGCTCACCTCAAGTTGCGTGTGACCATACTTGGCTTCATAGCTGTAGAATTCGCAGGAAGGGGTAAGAGAGCCGGGCAGGGAGGTATGGATGGTCCCTCCGGCTGCGAAGACCCCGCACTCTATCTCGATACCCTCTATACAGGGTTCGATCAGTGCATGATGGTGGTAGTTCGCTACCAGGGAGAACGCCGCCTCCAGAGTCCGTGCATCATCGACACGGGAGACCCCGACCGAAGACCCTCCGCTATCGGGTTTGATGAACAGCGGGTATCCGCAGGCGGCGATGAACTGCGCAAGCTCCCTGTCAGTACCGGGAGACCTGTCGTGCAGGTCTACCAGATGAAACGGCGTAAGGGGTATATGATGATAGGCAAGGATCGCCTTGGCGAAGGACTTCTTCATTGCCACACTGCTTGCGGTCTGATCAGACCCGATATAGGGAAGATCGATGAGTTCGAGCAGACCCTGCAGTGTGCCATCTTCTCCGTAGCTCCCGTGGAGCAGGGGAAGGATCACATCACAGGTGAGACTCTTACGTCCGCACGACAGGCCTTCCTGGGGATGCACCGATACGATGGCTTCTGGGTCGGTATCGATCAGGAGTGCCGAATCCTGTATGACAGGATGCTTCTGATGATACCAGCGGCCATCGTGTGCGACAGCGATGCACGTGAGTTCATAGCCGCAGTGCAGCAGCTGCTCATACACCGTGGCGGCCGAGGAGCAGGAGACCTCATGTTCGACCGAACGCCCTCCATACATCAGCAGTATCATCATGATAGCACGCTCTGCTGTGAACGGATACGGTAGGCCTCCACAGCCTTGCGTACCGTCTCTAGCTCATCCCAGGGATGCGCTTTCCCATCACTGATCATACTCTGCTCATGCCCCTTGCCGAGGAAGAAGACCAGCTCCTCCGGCTCTGCCTGCTGGGACGCATAGGCGATGGCGGCCGATCGATCCTCTATCCAGACGGTCCGTTCCCGCTCTGCAGCGGTCATGGTCATGCAGATATCATCGAAGATGCGAGCGGGTCGCTCATCTCGTGGATCCTCTGCAGTGATGATGATCAGGCGGCTGAACGCTGCTGCGATCTTGCCTATCCGTGATCGTTTACCATGGTCTCTGCCTCCTGCGGCACCGAAGAGGGTGATCATGCGTTTGAGAGGATAGGTCGATGCGTAGTAGGAGAGCAGCTTGAAGAATGCATCCTCGGTATGGGCATAATCGACGATGAAGGAGGTAGTGCCCACAGGAAAGACGGTACATCGCCCCGTAGGCAGCTGGATGTGTTCGATCGCCTCGGTAAAGACCGATACATCAGATCCGGTGAACCGCAGTGCCGTCAGCAGCGCTGCACACAGATCATGGATGAAGAACGGCTGCCCGAACGGTATGAGAAGCTCATGGAACGAGCCTGCATACTCGCAGCCGATGAGAGAGCCCTGCGGGGTATAGACGGCACACAGATCTGCCTGAGCATCTGAGATGCTGTAGGTGAATAACGGCTTATCGGTATGTGCACGTATCTGTTCGACCGCGGAACAGTCCTGTGCAAGGATCCCGAAGGAACGATCACCAGCAAGCTGTGCGAACAGCTGCATCTTATCGGCTACATAGACTGATGAGGTCTTGTGGAAATCAAGATGATCGACCGTGATGGTCGTACAGACCGCAGCGGTGAAGGAGACATCCCTGAGTCTGCCGGTCCGTAGGGAGAGTGCATGGGAAGAAGCTTCGAGGATAGCGACCTGAGCCCCGTTCTGCCAGGAATCATAGAGAAAGCGATGTACCAGAGGAGCTTCAGGGGTGGTCATGCGGGTATGATTCTCCCTGAGCCCACCAAGATCATCATAGGACACCGTCGAGAGCAGACTGGCCCTGATCCCTGCAGCCTGAAGCAGTTGATAGAGCATATAACAGGTCGAACTCTTCCCATCTGTTCCGGTGACACCGATGACTGAGACAGGATTCTCAGGAGTACGATAGAACCAGGCACTGATCTGTGACAGTGTTGCACGTATGTCAGAGCTCATCAGATAGGTGATATGCTCAGCATAGTGATCAAGGGGGTGTTCGGAGACGACCACCGTGGCTCCCCGTGCGAGAGCATCTGTGATATAGGTATGACCGTCAGCATGTTCACCGGAAACGGCGCAGAAGAGGGCCTGTTCTCTCACCTCTCTGGAATCGATGCAGATAGAATCGAACTGCACATCAGGAGAACCTGATAGGCACGTGAGGGGGATGTCCTGACATAACTGACGAACCGTGACAGTCGATCTCATGCACCTATGGTATCAGGTCATGCGGGTTTGGACAACAAAAAGTGGTCATATCCGATAGAGATCGGTCCTTCGGTCGGCAAAGAGGTCATTCGAACGGGTTATATGCTTATTGGCTGCACGATCAGGATCGAACTCAGCAGTGTAGAGACCACAGGAGTCCCTCCCTGCCTGGGAAAGCAGATTCCCTGTGGGATCGACGATCTGGCTCGAGCCGGTGAAGGTGAGGGAACCTTCCGTGCCGACCCGGTTGGCAAGGATCCAGAATACATGGTTCTCCATCGCCCTGACACGGGTCGTGAGTTGAGCATACCCCTCGAGTACCAGGTTCGATGGATGACAGATGAGACTCGCCCCCTGAAGAGCCAGCGTACGCGCCGCTTCCGGGAACATATGGTCAAAACAGATCAGTATGCCTATGGTGGTCTCATGCGTGGTACACGTGAAGAAACCGGTATCCCCGCAGCTGAAGAATTCTTTCTCTGTATTGAACAGATGTGCCTTGCGATAGACCAGTGGCTTCATCCCTGCACGGGTGCATACGGCGCTGTTATAGATGAGTCCGGTCTGTTCATCAAGTTCGGCGAACCCGGTGATGATGGTCGTCCCTGATGCATCTGAGATACTCTGGAGCAGCTGGGTACTCTCTCCGTCTCGAGTCTCACTGCAGGCCAGCAGTTCCTCACGTGATGCGAAGGTATACCCGGAGCATGCCAGTTCAGGGAAGACGATGAGATCAAGGTTCGAGTCCCGGGCTGTCTCGGCGATGAGGGCCCGGTTAGATCGTAGATCATGTCTGATCGGAGAGAACTGATAGCATCCGACCTTCATGGCTCTATCCTCCCGAACTGCAGATACCAGGCATCCAGGATGGTAAGGGCAGCCATCGCTTCGATCACCGGAACGATCCGAGGGCAGATACAGGGATCATGCCGGCCATGGATCTCGATGTCTCGCACCTCTCCGGATGCGGTACGTGTCCGCTGTGTCCTGCTGATCGAGGGAGTCGGTTTTACCGCACATCTGAAGATGATCGGCTGACCGGTACTGATGCCGCCGAGAACACCTCCTGCATGATTGGTCCATCCCTGCTCTGAGTAGGTATCGTTGTTCTGGGAACCGAGCAGACGGGCTGCACGGAATCCTTCACCGAACTCGATCCCCTTCACGGCACCGATCGACATCACGGCCTGTGAGAGCAGGGCATCGAGTTTCTTGAACACCGGGTCACCGAGCCCTGCAGGGACCTGTTCACACACGCATTCGACGATACCACCACAGCTGTCACCCTGAGCTACCGCTGCCAGGACCTGCTGTTCCATACGGGAAGCAGCTTCGTTATCAGGGGCACGCAGGCTGTTCTGCTCGATCTCATCGATAGCGATCCGTGTACAGGGTATACCTGCCGCTTCGATCGTATAGGCGGTGATGGTGATGCCTGTACGTTCAAGCAGTTGTCTGGCGATCGCACCGGCTGCGACTCTCGCTGCGGTCTCACGTCCTGATGACCTCCCGCCTCCACGGTGATCACGGAATCCATATTTCTCATCATATCCGCGGTCAGCATGACCGGGCCGCTGAACGTCTGCGATCGCACGGTAGTCACTGCTGTGCTGATCGCTGTTCTGAATGATCATGGCGATGGGGGTCCCGAGCGTCCTGCCTTCGAAGATCCCCGATTCGACCGAGACGGTATCGGATTCATTCCGTGCTGTGGTCATACTGCTCTGTCCGGGACGTCTGCGATCGAGCTCGTGCTGGACACGATCAAGATCGATGGGGATACCTGCCTCGACTCCGTCGAGGATGACCCCGATACTTCTGCCGTGTGATTCCCCATAGGTGGTGATCGTGATGTGAGAGCCGAAACTGTTACTGCTCATGTGAATCTCCATGGATGGAATCCATCGTCTGCTGCAGGAGTACTGAAGCCTCTTCGATACCGATCAGATCCCCAAGGGGCATGATGGTATCACAGCAGGCACGATAGCAGGCATCACGATACTCATAGAGTTCGTGAAAACTCTCCTTCGGTTGCTGAGGATCGAGAAAAGGTGGGATACCGCCTTTTCGTATACGGGTATACAGCGTATACTCCGGTGCTCTGAGATAGATGAGAGATCCGGTGTGCTGCAGCAGAGATATGAGAGAGGTGTTCTCACAGACCCCGCCTCCCAGCGCAAGGACCACCGGCATGACTCTTCCCCGGGTGATCGATTCATATCGATCGAGAAACTGCCTGAAGGTGATCAGTTCGAGGAGCATGAACCGTTTCTTCCCGATACTCCGATAGATCTCACGTATGGACATCCCTGAGAACGGCGAGTGTCTGCAGAAACTGAGCATGAGGGCATCAAGGTCATAGAACCGAAAACCGCACAGTTCTGCTGCTCGTCTGCCGATGGTGCTCTTTCCACAGTGTTTGATCCCGAGTATGTAAAAGAAGGGTGAACTCAAGGGGACCTTGACCACCGGTGTCTGAGCCATCACGCTGGTGAAGAAGCTGTTGATCGCTCCTGCTGAAGGGGCATGCCAGAGCTGAAGAGCACTCTCAGCCGCAGGAGCTCGTTCAGCTGCAGGGGGCACTGCTGGGACTGCAGGTACCTTCGGAACACTCTGCTGCCTCTCGATCTGTGAGGCATAGAACAGATGGGCTCTTCTGAGACCGAATCTCAGCAGCAGGCTGCTGAGAAACAGGGTGAGCAGAGCCACCGGTGTGAGCATCTCGATATACAGATCGCTGCCGGTGAGCTGTACGAAAGAGGCTTCAGGCGCACGGAACTCCAGCACACGAATGAACGTGAGGATCGATGCTGCGATCCAGGGGAGTACCCAGTAGAGCCCCTTCTTGCCAAAAAGTGCAAAGAAGCAGGTCAGGGATGTAAGAAACAGGAAAAAGATGCTCAATAAGTCAATATAGAATGTATTCATTGTTCTACCTGTAATTGATACACTCACACCTTATCATTATACTAGGTATGAGGGCAAGAGCGGGGGATAGACTATGTTACAGAATGAGATTCCAGCATATGAGCTGATGAGCAGAAGAGAGGCAAAAGCAGAGGACCTCAGAGGTGCCTATTTCAGAGATACCACTGCCATCATCCATTCGTACCCGTTCCGCAGGCTCAAACATAAGACACAGGTCTTCTTCGCTCCGAGCAACGACCATATCTGTACCCGGATCGAACATGTGCAGCACGTTGCGACCATCGCAGCGACTATCTGCAAAGGCCTTGAGCTCGATGATGAGCTAGCATGGGCGATCGGACTCGGGCACGATCTTGGACATGCACCCTTCGGGCATGTGGGAGAGGCGGTCGTCAATGAACTGACAGCTGATACCGGCGGGTTCCGTCATGAGATGTATTCTCTGCGGGTAGTGGACCATCTCGCCTATTACGGGAAGGGGCTGAATCTGACCTATGCCGTCCGTGACGGGATCATCAGTCACTGCGGAGAACTCTTCGAACAGTCCATCCTCCCTGATTTCACGGTAAAGGACCTCTCCCTGATCACCGATCGGACCGTATCTCCGGCAACCTGGGAAGGTGCCGTGGTGAGGATATCGGATAAGATCGCCTATCTGGGCAGGGACTTCGAAGATGCGGTCAAACTGAAGATCATCAGCAGGGAAGAACTACCCGAAACGGTGTCAAAGGTGCTCGGTGCCTCCAACAGCGATATCATAGACTCTCTGGTGACCGATGTGGTCGACTGCTCAGCAGAGCACGAAGCGATCTGCTTCTCTGACCGTATCTATGAAGCGGTATGCATACTCAAGGAGTTCAACTACAGACACATCTACCAGTCTCCGCTCCTGTCAGACTATCACACCTATTTTGAACGGATCCTGAAGATCATCCACGACTACCTGAACTACCTGTTCACCAGATACGGCTTCAGTTTCGAAGCCTATAAGGAGGAGAAGAACCTGCTCTCTATCAGATTCGGTGACTATATCCGGAAGATGCAGCAGTTCTATGAACAGGTCGATCATGGATATGACTCACTGATCACCGATTACATCGCAGGGATGAGTGACAACTATGCCCTTGACTGTATCAATGAGATCATCACTCCCACCTATATGTACGAGCAGTTCAATCGGTTCCTGATGGAGTAGCACCGGTATCCCGGGTACCGGGTTCGGAGAGCTTCTCGATCTCATGGATGAACTGTGAGACGTTATCGAACATCCTGTAGACCGATGCGAACCGTACATACGCCACAGGGTCTATCGCGTAGAGCTTCTTGAGCACCAGATCCCCGATATGCTGAGAGGAGATCTCTCTTCTGCTGCCGCCGAGGATCATCGATTCATCTTCGATATCATGGATCAGATTCTCGATGACCTCCTGACCGATCGTCCTCTTCTGCAGCGATGTCTGCAGACCATGCTCAAGTTTCTTGATATCGAAGGGCTCTCTTCGCCCATCTCTCTTGATGACCATGAGCGGTTTTTCCTCGATCCGCTCGTAGGAGGTGAATCGATAGCCGCAGGCAAGACATTCTCTTCGACGACGGATCTTCGATCCGCTGGAATTCTGTCGTGATTCAAGTACTTTATCTTCCATAGATCCGCAATGGGGGCATCTCATCATGTATCTCCAAGTAGTAGCCTGTGTGGGTATTCTATCATAGTTTATTTACGGTAAACCAGATATAATTGTAAAAATCCATCTTGCTACTGCATTGATTTGTTGTTAATATAACAATCAGTTATTATAGCAACAGGCGGTACTGATGGAAACAATAAGCAGCTGTGTAAAGCGGATCATTGATAAAAAACCCTTTCTGATCGAATCCATGACACGAGGGATCGTCAGTTATGGCAATCTATCGGACATGATAGGTGCTGAGATCGAAGCATCTCTGGGGAAACCGATCAAGCACTCTGCAGTGGTCATGGCCCTTCGTCGGTACGGTGAGGAACTCAGAGAACGCTCAGCTGCGAATCAGGTACTGCAGATCCAGTATGAACTGCTGATGAAGACGAACATCTATGATCTGAATCTGGTGAAGACCACTACGCTGCTCGAAAAGATCAAGAGGATCTATCACTTCGTATCACTGGAACGCGGAGATTTTCTCAATATCACCGTGGGGAACAATGAAGTCAGTATCGCTATCAGTTCAAAGTACAAGGACCAACTCCATGAACTGATCGCAGACGAGCAGATCCTGCATCGACTCGATGACATGGTAGCCCTTACGGTCATCTTCTCAGGGGATTTCCTCCATACTCCCGGAGTCATCTACGAGGCGGTCAGAAAACTCTCATGGAACAACATCAATGTATATGAGATCGTCTCGACGATCAACGAACTGACCTTCGTCATAGAACGAACGGACTCCATCAATGCCTATGAGGTCCTGCAGAGTTTCCTCTGAAATCAGAGTCGACTGACGGTGATGGTGAATTGATCCCAGGACTGATCGGTCCTGAGCGTCCCGATCAGTGATACGTTGACCTGTGAGATGATCTGTGAGACGAACTCATTGATCTCAAGCGGTATGCCATCGATGAGCAGTTCGGTCCGGTAGGTTTCCTTCTCCTGCATCCTCTTACACTCCTGCGGGTCTTTTGTGGATATCATCGATCAGAGTATACCTGCTGCCGATACGAACGTGCAAGGGGTGAAGATGTCATTAGAGATCTATATCATAACTGGAGATATCAACTGTGGTAAGACCACAGCACTGATTGACCTGCTCTCATCAGACTCACGGTCAGGGAAGGCTGAGGGAGTCATCGCTCATGGTGTCATGGAAGAGGGGACCCGGAGAAAGAGCGGGTATCGCATAGAGTCTCTGAGAACCGGAGAACAGCGGACGCTGCTGGGATCCCGGCCTCAGCCCGGGAGCATACCGACAGGCAGGTTCTTCATGTATCCTGAAGTACTGCAGTGGGCACAAGAGCAGATCAGCTGCGCCCGGGCTGCTCCCACGATAGCAGTCGATGAGCTCGGACCGCTGGAACTGAAGAGGCAGGGGTACTATCAGACCGTCAGGGATCTGCTGGAACACTACCAGGGCAGACTCTATCTGGTGATCAGAGGTACGATCATCGATGACATGCTTGAAATTTTAGAGATTGACCGGTATAAGTGTACCATTATCAGGATATGAAGGGGAAAGATCTCATGAATGAATCATTGTGGCTCGTTATGCTCTTGGTCAATTTTATCGCTATCATGGTCAGCTACCGCATCTGGGGGAAACTCGGACTCTATATCTGGGTTCCCATCGCCGTGATCGTTGCCAACATCCAGGTCACCAAGACCGTACAGTTGTTCGGGTTTGAAGCAACCCTCGGCAATATCGTCTATGCTACCAGCTTTCTGGTCACTGATATCCTCAGTGAGAACTATGGGAAGCAGGAGGCCAAAAGGGCTGTAGGCATCGGGTTCTTCTCACTGATCCTGATGACCATCGTGATGAACCTTGCACTGTTCTTCGTGCCTGCTGCCTCTGATTTCGTGCAGGAGAGCATGACCACCATCTTCTCCCTCATGCCGAGGATCGCCATAGCCAGTCTCTGTGCCTACGGGGTCAGTCAGATGCATGATATCTGGGCATATGATTTCTGGAAACGGAGATTCCCCTCGACCGGCAAGATCTGGGTCAGGAACAATCTCAGTACCATGGTGAGCCAGTTGATCGATTCACTGGTCTTCACACTGATCGCATTCTACAAGGTATTCCCGACTCCCGTCCTGATCGAGATCGTGTTGACCACCTATCTGCTCAAATGGATCGTAGCTATCGCAGATACCCCGTTCATCTATATCGCCAGGAAGTGGAAGGAGCAGCAGAGAATCACTGATTAAACGATGGTGATGGTCTTCTGCAGGAACCTGACCACCTCAGGAGTACTGACATAGGCATATTCAGCTGCGAGCCCCCGGTCGATCATCGTACGGTAATCGACCGGTGCTCCCGATGCATAGCGGACTTCTAGACCTGCAGCTGCGACGATCGCATGTGCAGCTGCGATGTCCCAGATGTAGCAGGGTGAGAACACCGCTGCAAGGATATGATTATGTATCGCAGGAGAGAGGATATGCAGGATGTTACTGCCGAAACTCCTGAGTTTGCCCCCGGTCCCGGAGAAGTCGAGATGCTTGTAGGAGTTGGAACAGACGACGAGCTGATTGAGCTGTGAGAAGTCCTTCTCCAGCGTGAACGGTGCTCCCTGCAGCATCAGCGGCTGTTCCGGGAACCGATAGATCAACAGTCCATCGGTCGTACCGATGCCCCATCTCGGTGCCGATATGATCCCTCCGACAGGCTGCTGCTGCTGATCAAGGATCCCGATGGCTATGCACCAGGAGGGGAACCCCTGACTGTAGACATCCGTACCATCGATAGGGTCGATGACGAAGGTATACGGGGCATCCTCACAGAATGGGGTGAGCTCTTCTTCACAGATGATGTTCGCATGGGGGAAGCTGCTTCTGATCGTATCGATGAGATAGCTGCTGATGAACAGGTCTGTCGAGGTCAGTACCGAGCCATCCTGTTTGTAGGTCCGTACGATGTTCGCCTGTGCTTTTCGGGCATAATCAGAACAGAAATCGACAGCGGGAAGCAGTGCATGGAACGAAGACATCATAGCTGAACACCTCTTGGATATGGTTTGTACCGTCTCATATACAAGTATCCTGAATATCCAGACAATAGTCCACCACATATGCGCTCTTTAGCTGATATTGTATTGAATCAAACAGCTTGTTGTGTTAGGTTTCTTTCAGCTATGAATATACAGGAAATAACCTCGTGTATTGAGAAAGATATCAAAAAACAGCATATCGTCGATTCCTGCCTCTCCTGCACAGATGATATGTTCATCGAGGGGATCGAATCTCCTGTACTATCTGTTTTTATCTCAATGCTCAAAAGAGCCGCAGCGTCAACGGTCTGGGTCGTCTTTCCCACACCAGAAGGTGCTCAGCATATCAGAAATGATCTGAGAACCATAGGAGAGGTGTATCATCATCTCCACTCCACCGGCAAGGAGATGTATGCTGCGATCATCGACGGGACGATCAGTACCGCAGAACAGCTGCGCGTGCTCGAAGCCGTATCACAGGATGCACTGCCCAAGATCATCATCACTACCGTCCGTGCCTTCATCTCTCCGGTGACCCCGAAGGACGTGATCAATGATCACCGCTTCACCCTGAAGGCACAGCAGCAGATCGATACGGAGAATCTGGCTGTGACGCTCTCGAAAGCATCGTATGACCGGGTACCCCGGACGACCGTCCCGGGTGAGTTCTCCATACGCGGGGAAGTGATCGATATCTTCCCCTATGAAGAAGCACAGCCCTTCAGGCTCTTCCTCTCATGGGATACGATCGAGAAGATCTCCACCTTCGACCCACTGACACAGGATACCCTGCAGCGATGCGATCTCCTCTCGTTGTGCCTGATCGACGCCGACATTCGGCTCTCTGCCACAGCTACGATCGAGGACTATGTCAAAGAGTCTGATTATGTGGTCTACGTGGAACATACCAATATGCTCACCTCCTACGATTCACTCATCAAAGAGGGCAATACACAGTTCGCATCACTCTATAACGACCATAAGACGATCAGAAGGCCCACTGAGATGCTCCTTGATCTCGGAGCGTTCATCTCCTCCCGCAGAAAGAACATCCATCTGCTCGATATCCGCGGTCAGCATGAACAGGCGATCTGCTATGATATGGGGGGACCCCGATCGTATTTCGGGAACTTCAACTACTTCAGAGAGGAACTCGCATCACTGAAGACCGCACACCAGCAGATCATCATCTGTGCAGGCTCAAAGCTGCAGCAGGAACGCCTGACCCATATGGTCCAGGATGAATCGGTGACGGTGATAGAGAAGACCTTCTCATCCGGGTTCACCATTCCCAGAGCACGCCTGGTGGTCATCTGTGAGCATGAGATCTTCGGCAGAAGGAAACGGGTTCGAAAAGCCCACTTCCACTATAAGAGTTCCCCTCTCGATTCCTTTGTAGATCTGCAGCCGGGGGACTATGTCGTACACATCAACTACGGGATCGGCAGGTTCGCGAAGATCGATCGGATCCAGGCCGCAGGGAAGGAACGTGATTATATCGATATCGTCTATGCCAACGAGGATCATATATTCATCCCTATCGAACAGGCGAACCTCGTCCAGCGGTATATCGGCAGTGAAGGGAAAGCTCCCAAGCTCGATACCATCGGCGGCAGGTCCTGGGAGGGCAGAAAGGCCAAAGCCCGCAAATCGGCAGAGGACCTGGCGAAGATGCTCATCGAACTCTATGCCAAACGAAAGAACAGCATGGGATTCCCCTTCGCCAAAGACACCGACTGGCAGATGCAGTTCGAGGCAGCCTTCCCCTATGAGGAGACAGAGGATCAGCTTAGCTGTATCTCTGACGTGAAACAGGATATGGAGAGCCCTCAGGTCATGGATCGTCTCATCTGCGGTGATGTGGGCTTCGGCAAGACCGAAGTTGCCATCCGGGCGGCCTTCAAGGCTGTGATGTCGGGAAGGCAGGTCGCGTTCCTGGCTCCGACGACCATTCTTGCAGAACAGCATTTCGAGACCCTCAAGGAACGCATGGGGACCTATCCCATGACCATCGAGATGCTCTCGCGCTTTGTGGACCGGAAGGATCAGAAACAGATCGTGAAGGATTTCAATGCACAGAAGGTAGATATTCTCATCGGGACCCATCGGATCATCCAGAAGGACCTGGATTTCTCACATCTGGGGCTGATGATCGTCGATGAGGAACAGCGATTCGGTGTGAAGGACAAGGAACGGATCAAACAGCTGCGGACCGCTGTCGATTCACTGGCACTATCGGCTACCCCCATCCCGAGGACCCTGTACATGTCTCTGCTGAAGATCCGTGATATGTCCCTGCTCACCACCCCTCCATTTCAGAGAAGGCCTATAAAGACCACTATAGAGGAGTTCGATGAGCAGCTGATCGCTGAAGCCATACGGCATGAGGTCGCCCGGGGAGGACAGGTCTTCTTCCTGCACAACCGGGTGAACACCCTCAGAGAGATCCAGCTGATGCTTTCGAGGATCGTACCTGAAGTCCATATCGACTTTGCCCACGGCCAGATGAGATCCGAAGAGATCGAGGATAAGATGCACCGGTTCATCCATGGAGCCTTCCAGGTGCTCGTCGCGACCACCATCATAGAGAACGGCATCGATATTCCCAATGTGAACACGATCATCATCGATCGTGCCGATATCTATGGTATCAGTCAGCTCTATCAGCTCAGAGGAAGGGTAGGCAGGTCCAACCGAGAAGCCTATGCGCTGCTGCTCTATCCCAACGAGCAGGTGCTTACCGAGATCGCCATGAAACGGCTGAAGATCCTCTCAGAGCATACCGATCTGGGTTCAGGGTTCAAGATCGCCATGAAGGATATGGAGATACGAGGGGCCGGCAATCTGCTCGGACGTGAGCAGTCAGGACAGATGTCAGCGGTCGGACTCGATATGTATCTACGGATCCTCGATGAGGCCATAGCGGACCTCCAGCATACGCAGCCGCTGCAGGAGAAAGAGGTCTTTCTTGATCTGGACTACTCAGGCTACATTCCCGATTCCTATATCAGTGACCCGAGCATCAAGTTCGATATCTACAAGAAGATCGCTTCGATCTCCACACAGGAGGACCTGCAGCTTCTGGAAGCAGAACTTGATGACCGGTTCGGCAGAATGCCCGAAGACATGATCAACCTGCTCTATATCGCAGAACTGAAGATCCTCTGCAAGAGACTGTCGATCTATCATCTGAAAGAGAAGCAGGGGGTGGTCTATGCAGAATTCTCCAAGGTCGCCGATATCTCCATCGAGAAAGCCATCCAGCTCATCAGGGAGAGCAGCGGGCAGATCACCATCGATCAGAAACATCCCAATATCATGAAACTCAGTACCGATGCCGTATCTCTGCGTGACAAATCCCTGTTCATGCTGGAAAAGCTGCAGCGGCTCCTGTGACATGAGAGGAATACCCTATGACAGACGATAAGGATACCGGCAGACGAAAGATACGCAGCTTCATGATGCGTGGAGGCAGATTGAGTAATCTGCAGCAGCATGCCATCGATGAACACTATCAGACACATTGCATCACCGATCATCAGTCGGTGATCGATCTTGAACGCCTCTTCGGTAACGACCATCCGGTGATCATCGAGATCGGTTTCGGCATGGGCCTTACCACCGCACAGATCGCACAGCAGTTTCCTGATACGAACTTCCTCGGGATCGAAGTGCATAGACCGGGTATCGGAAAACTGCTCAGTGAGATCGAACGCCTTGGATTGAAGAATCTGAAGATCCTCGAGCTTGATGCGGTACTCGCCCTGGAGCAGTTGATAAGCGATGAGTCTATCGACGGGTTCCATATCTTCTTCCCGGACCCCTGGCAGAAGGCAAAGCATCACAAAAGACGGTTGATCCAGGACCCGTTCGTGCAGCTGCTCACGAGAAAACTCAAACCGGGCGGCTATCTGTATGCGGTCACCGACTGGGAATCCTATGCGCAGCAGATGCTGGAAGTCCTGGGCAGAGCAGCTGAGCTCGACAACCCGTACGAGGGGTATGCTGATCCGGTCTCCTGGCGTCCGCAGACCAAGTTCGAACAGAAGGGTCTGAACAAAGAGCATGTCATCCGTGAACTGTGGGTGGTGAAGAAGGGAAGGTAGAGAACAGGGGGCGTGACACGCCCCCTGTCCCCGGTTATATACACTGATCCCTATTCGGCATCTTTCAAAGCTTTTGAGGCACTGATCACATCATCAGCCCCTTTACCCGATAGAATCTGGTAATGGTCGAAGGCAAGTTCGAAGGACCCGGTCCCCGAGGTGAGTGATTTCAGATCGATAGCATATTTGAGCATCTCCGATTGGGGGACCTCAGCCTCAACAACCGTGATCCCGCCGCCTGCATCTTCCTGACCATGCACGCGTCCTCGCTTGCTGCTCAGATCAGACATGATGTCACCGAGATACTTATCCTCTATGAAGACATGCAGCTGCATGATGGGTTCGAGCAGGACGGGGTTCGCTTTTTCCACACAGGCTTTCAAAGCGCCCTTTGCAGCAAGCTTGAATGCCATCTCAGAACTGTCAACAGGATGTTCCTTCCCATCGATGATCTCGACACCGATATCGACCAGCGGGAAACCGGCAAGGAACCCCTCTTCCATGGCTTCATGGATCCCTTTCTCGATTCCCGGCATATACCCCTTGGAGACCGATCCGCCCTTGATGAGATTCTCAAACGAATAATAGGTCCCTCTGGGCAGCGGTTTGATATTGAACAGGACCTTACCGTACTGACCATGTCCTCCTGACTGCTTCTTATGGGCATATTCAGCACTGGAGGTCTTGGTGATCGTCTCACGATAGGCGACTCTGGGGATCTGGGTATGGATCTGTATCTTGTTCTTCTCAGAGACCTTGTTCAAGATCATATTGATATGCAGCTCTCCCATACCGGAGACGACGTTCTCTTTGGTCTCCTTGTTGAACTGCAGCGAGAAGGTAAGATCCTCTTCGGTCACCTTGTGCAGGGCGGTGTTCATCTTGTCCTCTGCTTTCTTGTCACCTGCAGAGACCGTCAACGCATAGATAGGATGGGGCAGGGCCAGAGGCGCATACTCGACTTTTGCATCAGGAGCACAGAAGGTACAGTTGGTCGAAAGTGTGTTCGACTTGACCAGCAGCCCGATATCACCTGCTATCAGTTCAGAGACCTCGTTGAGTTTCTTACCGACGGCTTTGTAGAGCTTCCCGACTTTCTCTTTCTTCCCGATCTTCGGGTTCACCAGTTCCAGATCACTGGTGATCAGTCCGGTCATCACTTTGATGAATGAGAGTTTCCCGGAGAACTGGTCGATGGTGGTCTTGAACGAGATCAGGGAGGGAGGACCATCAGCAGTGATCTGTGTATCAGCGATCTGTCCGTCCTGTATGATATGCTCTGTGACCCCGTCAGGGGAAGGAGCTGCGAACGAGAGGAAGTTCAGCAGAGAGATGATACCGTTGTTCTTCTCAGCGCTTCCGCAGAGGACAGGAACGATCTTATTATCTCGCAACCCCTCGAACAGCCCTTTTCTGATCTCATCTGGAGAGAGTGTCCCCTCTTCGAAATACTTCTCCAACAGATCATCATCACCTTCAGCAGCGGTCTCTATCAGTTTTAGACGATACTCGCTGACCATCTCTGAGAGCTCCTCAGGGATCTCAGAGGAGGTATCGAGCCCGCCGGGTTCAGCGACGATATAGGCTTTGTTCTCGATGAGGTTGACCACACCGTTGAACTCAGCTCCTGATCCGATGGGAATGGTGACCGGTACACAGGTCTTCTTGAACTTATGAGTCAGATCAGAAAAAGAAGTCTCGAAATCTGCCCGTTCCTGATCCATCTTATTGATGAAGACGATCCTGGGCATGTCCCGGTTGTTCAGACGTCGCCACAGCTTGATAGTCTCGATCTGAACACCTGCTCTGCCGTCGAGCAGGATAAGAGCAGATTCTGCTGCTCTGAATGATGAGACGACCTCCCCGATAAAATCTGAGGTTCCCGGAGTATCTAACAGATTTAGAGATTTCTCTTTCCATGTGATACAGGAAAGGGAGGAGTGAATGGACATCTGGCGGTTGATCTCCTCATCGGTATGATCACTGACGGTCTTGCCTGAAGCGATGGTTTCAGGCTTGGAAATCTTTCCACAATAGAACAGCATATGCTCTAACAATGTGGTTTTTCCAGTTCCGTTATGACCAACTATGGCGATGTTTCTAATATCAGCGCTGGTTAAACTCATAAGTCCTCCTAAATAAAGTTATGATCAAATGTAACTTTACGGCGCTGGGGACCATATGTCAACAAGAAAAACGGCAGCTCTCGATCCTGTACAGGGGTGAGAGCTGCCGTGTCTAGCTGCATAAAGCTATGTGAGAGGGTATAGTATACTCGTATCAACTGGATTTTGGTGCAAAATGGTGAAATTCCATGGCAAAGGTACCACGGCCCTGAGTGAGGCTGCGAAGTTTCGTCGAATAGCCGAACATATTCACCAGTGAAGCCCGTGCTGTTATATGCTCGATCGATATCTTGCTCTCCAGAGTCTCGATGATCCCCCCGATGGATGATATGTGACTGATGACTTCTCCGACATTGTCCTTGGGACACATCACATCGATCTTCATGATCGGTTCGAGCAGGATAGGCTCGGCATCACGGCAGGCACTGTCAAAGCAGAGGGAGGCGGCTGCCTCAAAAGCGAGTTCTGATGCAGTCAGTTCATTATAGCCGACCTTCGTCAGGACTGCCTTGATATCGGTGATGGGATAGCCGTATCTGATACCGGACTTGAAAGCATTGGTGACACCGCGTTCCACCGCTTCCAGGAGTTCTTTGGGAAGATCCTTCTTGCTCACGAGGGATTCGAAGCTGTTCCCCGCTCCGATACGCTGCGGGATCACCTTGATCGTGACCTCAGCCTGATTCTCCTTACCGGCGATGATCTTGTCAAACGATTCGGTACATGCAGCTTCAGCGGAGATCGATTCCCGGTAGGTGACCTGCGGTTTACCGATCCGTGCATCGACCTTGAACTCTTTGATGATCCGGGTGACCAGTACATCTATATGCAGTTCTCCCATCCCTGAGATGATCAGCTGACCGGTATCGGTATTCTCTTTGGAGGTGAACGTGGGATCCTCTTTCATCAGCATATCGAGGACCTTCTTCAGTTTCTCCTGATCGGAGACGGTCCTGGGTTCTATGGCCACGGAGATCACCGGTTCTGGGAAATCCACGTTCTCCAGCAGTACCTGATGTCCTTCTGATCCGATCGTATCGCCGGTCTGTGAGAACTTGAACCCTACTGCGACTGCGATATCACCTGCTTCCACCACTTCGATCGGTTCGGGTTTGTTCGCATGCATCCTGAAGAGCCGATTGACCCGTTCCCGCTTCTTCTTGGTGATGTTGTAGATCGTGGAGCCCTTCTTGATCTTTCCTGAATAGACCCGGAAGAAACAGAGCGGACCGGCTTCCCGATCATGCTGGACCTTGAAGACCAGAGCCAGAGGCTGGGCATCAGGATCATTGTGGATCTGCACATCCGTATCATGTTTCTCATGATGTGCTGTGATCGGCGGGACGTCATCCGGAGAGGGCAGGTACTGCAGGATCCCATCGAGCAGCGGCTGGACACCGATGTTCTTCAGCGATGAACCGACGAACACCGGGATGCCTTTTCGTTCTATGGTGATCTTTCTCAGCGTCGTGATGATCAGTTCCTCAGGGATATCATCGCCCTCAAGATACAGTTCCATGATCTGATCCGAATGGATGGAGATCGCATCGATCAGATGCTCTCTCCAGGTCTCGGCTAGTCCCTGCATCTCCTGAGGGATCTCCTCGAAGGACATCTGAGAACCGTAGCTCGTAGGTTCGAAGGAGATCTTTCGCATACCGATCAGGTCTATGATACCAGAGAAGGCAGATTCAGCCCCGTGGGGGATGAACAGCGGGATCGGGTTCGCACCGAGTTTATCTCTGATCTCATGTACCGCCGAGAAGAAATCAGCACCGAGTCGGTCCATCTTGTTGATGAATGCGATCCGGGGAATATGATATTTGTCTGCCTGTCTCCAGACTGTCTCAGACTGCGGTTCGACCCCGCCGACGGCACAGAAGACAGCGACAGCGCTATCGAGGATACGCAGAGCTCTCTCGACCTCAGCGGTGAAGTCGACATGACCGGGAGTATCGATGATATTGATCTTGGTATCCTTCCAGTAACAGGTCGTAGCAGCTGAGGTGATGGTGATCCCTCTATCCTGCTCCTGTTCCATCCAGTCCATGGTAGCCTCACCGTTATCGACTTCTCCGATGCGGTGATTCTCTCCCGAGTAGAACAGGATACGTTCTGTGGTCGTGGTCTTGCCGGCATCTATATGAGCCATGATGCCTATGTTCCTTGTTCGCTGTATCGACGCCATCTGTTACCTCTCTGTATCATGTTACGGGGCGGATAATACCATAAAGATTAAATTCATAAAAGGCTAAAAACCCGGTTGACAAAAGAAAACCACTATGATAATTTTGACCTCGTTGCAAGGGTGATTAGCTCAGTTGGGAGAGCGCCTGCCTTACAAGCAGGATGTCGGCGGTTCGAGCCCGTCATTGCCCATCACTGCCATAGTATATATGATCATATACTATGGCAGTTTTTGTATACAGATGCTTGTAACACTTCCTGCCTGCATGTATCATGTATGATACGAACAGGAGCAGTCATGGATTATATCAGAGAACAGATCGAAACGATCAGACATACCATCAGAAGCTGTGCCGAGCGACTCGGGCGTGATCCGTCTGAGATAACGCTCATGGCGGTCTCGAAGAACCATTCGGTCGATAAGGTCGTCTATGCCAGAGACATATGCGATGTGCACTGTTTTGGAGAGAACCGTGTGCAGGAGGCCCAGCAGAAGTTCTCAGGACTGCAGATCCCTGATGAACTGCATATCATAGGTCACCTGCAGACCAACAAAGTGAAGAAAGCCGTTGAGATCTCAGATCATATCGACTCCGTGGATTCTCTGAAACTGCTGGAGAAGATCGAACAGGCAGCAGCGGGATACGATAAGACCGTGAACATCCTTCTGGAATACAACACGAGCGGAGAAGCAGCCAAGACAGGGTTCAATACCCCTGAAGAGCTGTTTCAAGCCATAGAAGCAGGAATCGGCTGCAAGCATCTCGTGTTGAAGGGCTTGATGACCATCGGGCCATTGACCGATGATACAGATGTCGTACGTGCTGCCTTCAGACAGCTGAAGGAACTCTATCTTGCCAGCATCAAACAGTTCCCTGAGATACCGTTCGATACCCTGTCGATGGGGATGAGCTCTGATTTCGAGATAGCCATCGAAGAGGGATCCACCCTGGTGAGAGTAGGCACTGCGATCTTCGGTGCACGCACCTATGACTAGGGGCCTTGGATCACTGCTGATCCTACTCCTGCTCTTCACTGCTGCAGCACCGCTCTCCAGTACCGAGCAGGGAGAATCCCTGCTGTATAAGCCGTATGCAGAGGCAGAGTTCTCTGCTGCGCTCCATGACCTGAGACGGGCAGAGACTCTGTTCTTCGGTTCTCTGCCGATCACCTTTGCCGCATCATCACTGTCACTGCTGGTGATCAGACAGTTCACGGGTCAGGAGTTGGATTCAGTACCGCTCACCCTCGGGATCACTGCCGGGCTGTCCCTCTCCATCACAGTCGCTGACTATATTCTGGGTATCATCGAGGAAGATTGACATGTCTACGGATCAGACCATCGAACACTACAGCATCACCGTACCCGAAGATACGCCGGTCACCATGCGGGTAGATTCCTATATCGCATCAGCAGTCTCTGAACTCTCACGAAGCCGTATCGCGCTTGATTCGACGGTGATCCTGATCGATGGGAAACCTGTCAAGAAGAGCCGGAAGATCTGCGGGGGCATGCATATAGAGATAGCTGTCCAGAGACAGGAGATGCCTGCGGAGCCTGAAGATGTCGACTTCCCAGTGCTCTATGAGAATGAGCACGTGGTCGTGGTCAACAAACCTCAGGGGCTCGTGGTACATCCGGCTGCGGGTAACTGGCACGGGACCCTGGTCCACGGACTGCTCTACCGGTATCAGCAGATGAAGACCTTGGATACCCAGCGTCCCGGTATCGTGCACAGACTCGACAAGGACACTTCAGGAGTGATGATCGTCGCAAAGGATGCTCCGACGATCGCCGTACTCTCGAAACAGTTCTCGACCCGCAGTGCACAGAAAGTCTATATCGCTATCGTTCAGGGGATCCCGAAGAAGAAGCGTGACACGATCGAGACACAGATCGTTCGAGACCGCCATGACCGGAAACGGTTCGTTGCCACTGATGTGCAGTCTGTCGGTAAATATGCTCAGACCAGCTATACGGTGCTGAGGACCTTCGAACACTGTTCTCTTGTACGTCTGACACTCAAGACCGGAAGGACTCACCAGCTGCGGGTACACATGCGGTATATAGGCAACCCCATCGTCGGAGATCCGATCTATGCCAGAAAGCACCAGGGTACTCCTGATGCGACCCTCATGCTGCATGCCCTCTCGCTGCAGATCGATATCCCCGAAGGTGAGGGCAGGGTGAAAAGAAAGTTCATCGCCCCGCTGCCGAAGCGATTTCGCGAATATCTGAAGCCTCTCAAGTCCTGATATGCTTCATATCCTCGATGATATCCTCATTGAACATCTTCTCGATCTTCAGGGTGGAAGGGGCTCCATGGCCCGGAAAGATCAGCATCCGATCATCAAGGGGCAGCAGCTGTTCCTTGATCGAACGCAGCAGCAGCGAGTGTGACAGCTTTGAATCAGTCTTGCCTATTCTCCCTGAAAGCAGCACATCACCGGTGAACATGGCCTTATCGATGATGAAGACGATCGAATCGTTCGAATGACCGGGGACCAACCTGCACTCCACGGGGATCCCCGAAAGCAGCAGCGGTTGATTGAGCGGGATGGGATGGACCGAGAAATCAGAGAATCCGAACGCAGAATAGGCATAGATATCCGCATCATAGATCTTGAGCAGCGTACCGATGCCCTTGGTATGCGACTCATGGCGGTGAGTGATCAGGATATGTCGGATGTAGTAGTGATTGCTCTCTATCAGATCAAGCAGCTGGATATCCATATGACCCGGATCGATGAGGATCGCATCACCATGATCGTTGCCGATGAGATAGGTGTTCGAAAAGCCGATGACTGAGAAATGAAAGAATATCTTCACGGTCAGTACTCCCTTGAGAAGATCGCCTCTTCGAAGTTCGAGAACTTGAAGATGACCTGCGTCCTGGTGCTGCTGTAGAAATCAGTCTTTTTCAGATTGCAGTCTCTGAAGGTCACATCATCAAGCACTGCATTGACGAAGTCGGAATAGTAGAGATCAGAATCATCGAACGAACAGTGTCTGGCATCTACCCCGACGAAGTTGGAATGCAGCAGATCCGATTCAGAGAAATCACAATCTATGAACTTCGATCCTGAAAATACCGAGTACTTGCTTACGATATGAGAGAACTTACAGCGAATGAAGGTGGAATATTCGAAGAAGCAGAGCTGCAGATACGAGTTACTGAAATCGGTATCCACGAAGATGCTGTTCGCCAGATTACAGGCATACAGCCTGCTTCTGGTGAGATCCACCCCGTTATATTCCATGCCGCTGAAAGACAGAGATCCGATAGGTCCCTTGTTCAGCAGCCGGTCGAGCATCTGCTGTGAGAGTTCATCCCGGTCGGGAGCGTGAAAGAGGCAGGTCTTCTGACCGGTGACCACAAACTCATGACAGTCCGGCTCTTTACAAAAAATAAAATCAAACATGAATAGAGGGTATCAGAATCCAAGTAGTTGTCAATACCCCAGTAACGGTATACATTACGAGTATGAAGTTGTTAACAGCGATCGTGCTCCAGGGCATCAATAATATCTATCGTGTACGTACTGATGATGGAGAAGTGCTTCAGTGCAGGATCAAAGGTAAGACGCTCACTGAGACCGAACGAGCCTACAACCCGCTGGCTCCCGGTGATGCTGTCATGATCCAGCAGCACTCACGGACCGAAGGTATGGTGGTATCGAGAAACGAACGAACGAACTCGTTCGTTCGATGGAACATGAAAAAGGACCTGCCTCAGACGATCGCAGCGAACATCGACATGCTCTGGTGCGTCACCTCCACACAGCTCCCGAAGTTCAGGGCGAAGTTCATCGACCGCGTCTGTGTCTGTGCACAGCATGTTCCAGTGACGATCATCGTGAACAAGTGGGATCTCGGCTGTGATGAAGAGACCCGGGAGTACATCGAGCTCTACAGGAGTATCGGATACGATGTTCTGCCCCTCTCATCCTTCGATCAGGCACAGATCAGAGACCTCGGGGAACGACTGAAGGGGACCAGGAGTGTCTTCTTCGGACAATCCGGCGTCGGGAAATCGACGCTGATCAATGCACTGATCCCGGAGGCGAACCAGAAGACCGGCGAGATCTCAGACAAATACGACAGAGGCAGGCATACGACCAATTTTGCGAAATGGATAGAGAGTGATACGTTCTCCATCATCGATACCCCGGGGGTCAGAGAGATCGAAGTGCCGATCATGGATCCGTATGAGATAGCTTCTCACTTCCCCGAGATCGAGCAGGCCTCCCACCAGTGCAGATTCTCCCCGTGCATGCATATCGAAGAACCTGGATGTGCAGTGCTCGAGGCGGTAGAAGATGGTCGTATCACCTATGAGCGGTATGAGAGCTATCTGAAGATAGCCCTCTCCATGATCGAACGAAGAAAAAAACTCTACTACGGTGTATAACCAATGAATACGATAGACAGCGAAACCCTGTGCAATCTGCAGTTCTCATTTCTCACTGACAGGCTCTCATCCCTTGCCTTCTCACCGGAGGGGAGTAAGATCCTTTCTGATCCTGAATTCATGACTGACGCGAACCGGATCGAATATACCAGGGATCTGCTCTCTGAACTGCTCGATCAATTTGCACAGGGTGCTCCGGCTCATATGCCTGTTCTGCCGGAGATCTCCTCGTCCCTTGCCGTACTGCAGAAGAAGGGTTCGGGTATCAGCGGAGAGGAGATCTGGCATATCAGGGACTACTGCGAATGCGGGATGGCCATACGAGCATTCTGCCGGGATGACCAGCACCCGACCCCGCTGTCTGCACAGCTGACTGAGTTGATGCCCGATACTTCGACGCTGATCAAAGAGATCTCTTCCTATCTGATAGAACCGGGAGTGGTTCGCGAGGACCATCCCCGTATCCGAGCGAAGATGCAGAAGGTCTCCGCAGCGAAGCACGCCCGCTCTTCAGTGGTCTCTGAGTTCGTACAGAACGCCTCGGACACGCTGCAGTCCAGCAATCCGGTCTTTCGTGAGAGCAGACTGGTTCTGCCGGTGAAATCAAAAGACAAACAGCGGTACCCTGGGATACTCCATGCAAGTTCCCAATCAGGGAACACCCTCTTCATCGAACCGTTCCGGCTGATGGAGAAGAACAACGACGTAGCATCTGCGGAACAGGAACTCCTGATCGAGATCGAGAGGATCTACCGGGAACTCAGTGCCCTGATAGCAGAAGAGCTGGAGTCTATCGCGCAGATCCAGCAGATCACCGGTGAGTTCGACCGCTATTTCACGATGGCCGTCTATTCACGTCAGCATGCCTATACCAGACCGATGACCTGTGATCGGGGCTTGACCCTGAAAGCGGTCCGTCATCCGATCCTGCAGGACAAGGCCATCCCGATAGATATCACCATAGATCCCCAGACCTCAGTCCTGGTCATGTCCGGACCGAATGCAGGGGGCAAGACCGTCACGCTCAAGACCATCGGGTTTGCTGCACTCATGAACCAGATCGGCATGTACCTGCCGGCATCAGATGGGTGTGAACTGCCGGTGTTCTCTTCGATCCATACGGATATCGGGGATGAGCAGTCGATCGAACGGGAACTCTCTACCTTCTCAGGCCATATCAAGCGTATCAGCAGTATCCTGCAGCAGGGGGATGACAGCAGTCTGATCATCCTCGATGAACTCGGGTCCGGGACCGATCCTGTCGAGGGAGCCGCACTGGCTCAATCGATCCTGGAGTACTGCAGCACCAACGCCGGGATGACGCTGGTCACCAGCCACCATGCCGTGCTCAAACAGTTCGCCTATGCCCGGGCGGGTATCATCAATGCCTCCATGGAGTTCAATGAACAGGATAAGGCTCCCACCTATCGAGTGATCCTCGGAGAACCGGGAGAGAGCCATGCCCTGGATACGGCCATGCGCATGCAGATGCCCCGGCATATCATCGATCGTTCGATCGAACTGCTCGGCAGTGACAGGATGGAACTCACGGCCTTCATGAAAGAACTCAAGAAACGGGAACAGGACATGAAGAGACACGAGCAGTCCATAGCCAATCGGGAACAGCAGTTGCGGCAGAGCATCAGAGAGACCGATCTGTACAGACTCAAACTGCGTCAGAAGGAACTGCTGCAGAAGCGAGATGATACCACACAGCTGCAGAAGTTCATTCGTGAGAGCAGAAGCACCGTGGAGAACCTGATCAGGGAACTTCGGGAACAGGAACTGACAAAAGAACGCATCAAGCAGGTCCAGGCACAGCTGAAGGCTATCGAGCAGACAGCAGAACACAGCAGAGGTGAACTGGAACAGGAGCAGAGAGAGCTCACTCCTCCCGACACCTCAGCTCCAGCAGGAACGAGCGGGCCGCTGTCTGCCGGCATGAGAGTCTCAGTGAAACAGACAGGGAGAGAAGGGACCATCCTGCAGTGGGTGAAGAAAGACCAGTGGCTGGTAGAACTGGATAACGGGATGCGTCTCTCTCTGGCAGAGCAGCGGATCGCTCCGCTGCCTTCCCGTACGAAGAGACAGGACGCTGCGAGAACTGCGAAGGTCCACATCTATGTCGAACAGAGTGAGAGTATGAGTTCTCCAACGGTGGATGTACGGGGCTGCTCGCTGCAGGAGGCTATCGAGAGGATCCTCATACATATTGACAAGGCTGTCATCTCCGATATGCATGAGATCTCGATCATCCATGGGAAAGGAGAGGGTATCCTGCAACGGGGCATCCATGATGAACTTGCAGGGAATCCGGCAGTGAAGGAGTTCCACTTTGCCCGCCCCGAAGACGGTGGGTACGGGAAGACCTATGTAATCTTATGATGATGCAGCTGTTTAATCGGTAGGCACTCCATCTGATGAGCTGTGGTATTTCGCCCGTTCACCTGTTCTCTATAGGGTAGATATGTATTATGATTGTGGATATGAATGCGCATCCGGTAAGAAATTACATACTGATCATCTCCATAGCGCTGCTGCTGCTTACCGTAGTGAGCATCATGGTCGTGGTTTTCTCCCAGAACATCGACCAGTTGATCACTTCACAGGTACTCGACAGCATCACACAGCTTGAGGATGGTACCGGATTCTCTATCGAGTATGGATCGGTGTTCGTATCGTTGTTCAACCGTGTGCGCATCAATGATATCAGGATCTATCACAGGGCAAGTGACACATCACTCATGTTCATCGAAGAGCTGGAACTCTCCTACAGTCTTATGAGTCTGCTGTTCGAGAAAGAACATGACAGACATCTGTACATCGATCTTCAGAAGATCCTGGTCACCGTGAACCCGCCCATGCTGGAAGCCCTTCAGCAGGGTCTCACGTTCATCACCGAGACCTATCCGATGCAGGAGGGGATGCTCATCCATCTCGGGCTCTCTCAGGTCTCCATCCTTACCAGCGATGCATCTGGCGGCAGGACTGAGACCTTCGTTCCCGAATTATCCATCGTCTCCGGTAATCTCATGGTAGAAGCTGCTGCCTCAGAACCTGCGACCTTCAGATATCGTGATGCACAGGCTGCACAGGATATCTCAGCAGAAGGGACGCTGGAGCTCGTATACGACCTCTCCTCAGGAACAGGACTGCTCGATCTGCCGATGGGCTCGGTCAGCTACAACGGACAGGTGTTCGCGCCTCTGACAGCTTCTGCTTTCATCGAACAGTCGTCGGTTGCCGCTTCTCTGAGGCTCTCTGATACGTTCGATGCAGTGATCTCCTATGACTGGGAGACCGCTGAGCTGCGGGCAGAGAGCCGAATGAAGGAGCTGTACCCCTATACCTACCGTTCCCTGATCTCGTCATTCGACCTGGACCCCGGGTTCATCACCGAAGGCTTTCGTATCAGCGGGTCCGTCTCTGCAGCACTTGACCTGACAGATCGGACGATCTCCTACGAAGGCTCCCTTGAGCTCTCTGATCTGGAGGGGGTGCAGGGGATCGAGCCGATCAGTCCCTCTGTCGTGTTCAGCGGGGATGCTGATACTGTGCATCTGGAAGAGCTGCGATTCGACTACGCGGATACGCGGTTCACTGCCGATATGATCGTACGAATCGATGACCCGCTGCATCCGGTGGGCACTCTGGGACTGTTCGATCTGCAGGCTGACCGGCAGCTGTTCTCGCTCCGTACGACCGGAGTACAGGATCACTACTCGGCACGCATGCAGAGTCCTCTGCTCCCGGATCTCTTCATCGATGTGATGCCGAAGTTTGAACCCGATCAGGTGCGATTGACCGGTATGATCGAATACACAGGTATCGAGTATCCGCTTGATACATCCATTCTGTTCGAGCAGCGTCAGGCAGTGCTGACGATCGGAGATGAAGTGATCCGGGCTTCCATCGATTTCAGCCAGAGACCTCTGGTGTTCGATCTCACCGCTGATTCGTTTGCGTTACCCAACCTGGATATGCCGATCGTGCCGAATCTGTCTGCACAGATCAGCGGATCGTACAGCGACCGCACACAGTGGGAATTCCTGGTCGATCGGCTTGCTCTCGAGCAGCTTCGCTACGGCGATGGTACAGCAGCCATCGAACTGACCGGAAGTGCTGATCAGGAACGTGCGTATCTGAACACGATCACCATCGATCAGGAGGCAGGAGACCTGCAGGGAAGGGGAAGTCTGTCCTACGACCTGTCTGATCTCGACCAGATCTCTGCCAGTCTCTTCCTGGAGTTGACCAGCAGTGCTGAAGTCTATTCTCTGAGAGCTTTCTATGATCAGTCTGCCGTTCAGGCCGAACTCAGCCTGCTCAACGGAGAGCTCGATCGGATACCGGGTCTCTCTGCCCGCGGGCAGGTCTCAGGCAGCATCACCGCAGACGGTACGATCGATGACTATCTCTTGACAGCCGACCTTTCCATAGAGAACGGGAATCTGTATGATACCTCGATCGCCGGGGAGTTCACGCTCGAGCTCACCCCGGCGTCCCTGCAGTTCACCAGCCCATCAGGAGCCTACGGTGACCTGATCTATGATCAGCTCACATTGAGGTATCAGGGTGAGAGCGGGGAACTTTCTGCAGACGGTTCATTCGCTCTTGAACTCGATCAGCGGACTATCGATCTTTCTGTCAATCTCTCCTCCACATCTCCAGGACTCTACTTCACGAAAGATCTCTCCTTCGAGCAGATCGTCGAACATCGGTTCTCTGTGGATGCCCTGTTCCACCAGATCCTCATCAATGATGAGCCGTTATCGGATATCACAGCCCAGATCCTCTATGAGAACGGGGTCTTCCGTGTGACCAGTGAGACCTATTCAGGTCTTTCCATAGACTATGCGATTGCAGACGGCTCGTTCTCTGCAGTGCTTGAGCCAGATCTTGCAGCCTCCTTCACCTTTGCCGGCACGTTCAAGAAGGGAAGGATCAACGCTTCCAGTGATGATCTGACCTTCGATATACGACTGCTCAACGAACTCAATCTCGGGTTCATCGATTTTACCGGAGGGACTGCCTCCGGCAGTGTCTTCATCACCGGGACCCTAACCGATCTGGAGTATTATGGAGAATTGTTCGCCCATTCGATCACTGCCGGAATAGCCTTCACTCCCAACGACCTGCTGATCGATGACCTGTACCTCTCCCTGATCGGTAAGGAGATCATTCTGGCACCGTTCTCTGTACGAAACAAAGAGACCCTCGCCCAATCACAGCTGACACTGTACATCGATGACATCATCCCGACGAGTCTGGATTTCAGTATCGATATCCCGAACTCCAGGCCGGTCACGTTCTCTCATGGGTTCAATGGTTTCAAGATGCAGTATACCGGTAAGGTTTCAGGGGATCTGCAGCTGTACGGGTTCTTCAAGGAGATCAGCCTCGATGGGGATATCTATCTCAACGATGGTCTCATCTCCATGTTCGACCCCGGTGAGTTCGTCAGGACTCCCAGTTCGTTCTCCCAGATCTCCATCGGTCTCACTACCGGTAAGAATCTCAGACTGGTGTTCCCCAATCCTGACCTGCCGATCATCTCCGCGATCGCAAAAGAGGGCGAGAAGATCAGCATCAAGGCGGATCTGGTCAAGAATTCCTATAATGCGACAGGGAATATCGGCTTGAGAGGTGGTGAGATCGTCTACTTCCAGAGAAACTTCTATATCATCGACGGGGGAGTAGACCTGAACATCTCAGAGAATCTGATCGACCCGAACATATCGGTGACGGCGAAGATCAAGGATTTCGACAGCAAGGGGCAGAAGGTGGACATCTTCCTCACTGTCGACAACAACTCCCTGTTCGATCTCTCTCCGACCTTCAGCTCGATCCCGAACAAGACGCTGGCAGAGATCTCACAGATTCTCGGAGGGAATATCATCCCATCGAACATATCGGGGAACAGTGATTTCTCCACCGCCCTGGCTGTCGCGACCATCGCTACGGATGTGATCCAGCAGGTTGGGTTGATTCAGATCGACCCGATCGACAATCTTGAGATATCCATACGTAACGCTTTGAAACTTGATTTGTTCTCTATTCGTACTCAGGTGATTCAGAATATACTGCTTGATACCATACCCGGGGATTTCAGCAGTAGTTTTACCAGGAATCCGATCGCCCGATATCTTGACAATACGACGATTTTTCTGGGAAAGTATATCACTGATGATATGTTCATCCAGGCGATCATCCAGTTGTCGATAACCGATGAGGTCAGCACCGGGGGGCTGTTCATCACCGATGATATAGGACTCGATGTGGAAGTGAGTTACGAGTGGGATAACCCCCTGTATTATCTTACACTTTCCATGCAGCCTGAATCCTTTGCCTTCACCGATCTGCTGAACAGCCTGAAGATCGGTGTATCCTGGAATTTTACACTATAATGTGCTATTGGAGTTTTGTTCATGAAGAAATGTTTGACCGTGATAATGATAAGTATCCTTTCGCTGTCTATGATATATGCCCAGCAGGCAGATGATGAAGATGTATACGGGAAACGTATCGAACTCATCGAGTTCGAGAATCTCATACATGCCGATGCCAAGGTGCTCGATGCTGTCACCAGTCGGTATATCGGCCAGCTGTATACCGATGAGGTGTTCAACAGCCTGCAGGCAGAACTCTATGCACTGCAGTATTTCTCCTATTTCTATGCCTATGCTGGCAGGACCGGGCAGGACAATGAACAGCTCACCCTGACCTTCAGTGTCAAAGAACTCCCCTTTGTGACGAGCGTCACCTTCAAGGGGAACTCCTTCTTTGACAGACAGGAACTGAACGAGAAGATCAATACGGCTGAGAGGGGGTTCTTCAACAATGCGCTGGTATCAGGTGATGTGAAGATCCTGAAAGAGGCGTATGTCAGTAAGGGCTTCATCAACAGCACGGTAGAGACGGTCATAGACCAGAATACCGAAGAGAGTACCGTGGATGTGACCTTCATGATCACCGAAGGGAAACAGTCCAAGATAGATGTGATCGATTTCGCGGGGAACGATACCTATTCTTCCAGCTCTCTCAAACGTGTACTCACCTCAAAAGAGCAGTCACTGTTCAATAAGGGGGAGTACTCAGAGGCCAATATCCAACTCGACAGGAACGCGATCCTCACCTACTATCGTGAGAGAGGATATGTGGATGCGGTGATCACCGATGTGACCATCGATGTGGATTCTACCGATGCCTCAAAGGACCTGGTCACCATGACCTTCGTCATCGATGAGGGTCTGCAGTGGAAGTTCGGTGGTCTTACCGTCGAGGGCAATACCATATTCGACGACGAGACCCTGCAGGCAGCCATCACGCTGAAGGTCGGGGATCCTATCAATATCACCCGGATGCAGGAGGATATCTCCAAGATCGCAGACCTCTACTGGAACGAGGGGTACATCTATAATGATATCATCCCGAACGAACAGAGGAACGAACGTGATCGTACGATCTCCTATGCATTATCGATCACAGAGAAGCAGCAGGCCTATATCGAAGATATCGTCATAAAGGGCGCTGCACGTACAAAAGACTACGTTCTGTATCGTGAGCTGACGATCGAGATCGGTGATATCTTCAGCAAGGAGAAATTCATCGAAAGTGTACAGAATCTCTATAATACCGGTATCATCGCAAATGTCGATTACGATGTGCTCTTCGGCAGCTCTGACGGTCTGATCGTCCTTGAGTTCATCGTCGAGGAGTCCAATAAGGTCGACCTCCAGTTCGGTGCCACCTTCGGCGGTACCGATGATTTCCCGGTCTCGGGATTTCTCTCCTGGACCGACAAGAACTTCACCGGACGCGGGCAGGACTTCTCCATCTCCACCAATATCGCATCTTCGACCCAGAGCCTTGATTTCTCATATCAGGATGCGTGGCTCGCCCAGCAGCGCTGGAGCGGAGGACTGAGTTTCTCCATGAGTCACAGCAACTATACCAATATTCTTCAGGACAGATCAGGGACCATCTTCGACGATGAGCAGTACTATGAAGGTACCGCAGCACCTGATCCCTATAACTCCTATGCCGAATATCTTACGGCCGTAGAGAACGGGGAGTCGATCGGCTCTGAATATCTCATGGATTATGAACAGTACAAACTCTCACTCGGTCTGAACACCGGGTATACCTTCCATACTGATGCCGGACGTATCGGTGTCGGCGGTGGGCTCTTTGTCGGGCTGACCCGGGCGGTCTACGATCCTGATCTCTACAGACCGTACAATCCGATCATCAGGAACAATCTTGACAACTGGAAATTCTCCAACAAGATGAATCTCAACTTCTCCTGGGACGGGAGAGACCTGGTGGAGAACACCACCAGCGGTTTCCTCTTCGAGGACACGATCACCTATGCCGGAGGGCTTCTTGGCGGTACCTCAGAGTACATCAAGAACCGATTCGGTGCATCAGGGTTCCTCACCCTGCTGCGACTGAATGACAATGAACTCAATCCCACCAACGTGGTACTCTCAGCACGTACATCGGTCTCGAACATCTTCCCGCAGTTCTTCAGTTATGATTCTGGCTTCGGACTGCTTGAGCAGCCGGTGGCGACTCAGTCGGAGAAACTCTACATAGACGGCATGAACATCGTACGTGGTATCAGCCAGCCGATCTATAATCTCGAGTTCCTCTGGGATACGACGGTGGACATCTCGATCCCCATCGCAAAGAACGTCCTTGCAGGAGAGGTGTTCGCCAGTGCGACCGGCTACAAGAACCAGTATGAGAATATCGCGGATCTGAGTATCGATGATTTCTACTTCAGTACCGGTGCCGGTATCAAACTGACCGTACCGGGGTTCCCGCTGGGGCTCTATCTGACGAAGGTCTTCTCCTATGACAGTGATGCGGGACAGATCGTATACCAGGGTGGTGATGTGTTCAGACGAGAAGGGGATGATACTTCGGGACTGAATCTGGTTCTTGCGATCACCTACAGTCTCTACTGACATATTCTATGCAAAAGGGGACCTATGTCTGATCAGACACCTATGATGCAGCAGTACAAGTCCATAAAACAGGATCAGCAGGATGCGATCCTGTTTTTTCGACTTGGGGATTTCTATGAGATGTTCTTCGACGATGCAAAAGAAGCATCGCAGATCCTGAATCTCGTGCTCACAGCCCGCAACGGCACACCCATGTGCGGTATACCGTACCATGCGTCCAAGGTCTATATCAAACGACTCATCGATGCCGGCAGGAAAGTGGCGATCTGCGAACAGACAGAAGCTCCGCAGAAGGGGAAGGGGCTCGTCAACCGGGAGGTCACGCAGATCGTCACAGCCGGTACGGTCATAGATGATGATTTCCTCGATGCCGCCAGACATAACTATATATTCTCTATCGCCTCCCATGACGGGAGCAGCTCCTGTTCGTTCGCCGATCTGTCCACTGGAGATTTCACCATCACTGACATATCCCCTGATCCT
>JAIPFY010000103.1 GCA_021736385.1 Spirochaetia bacterium
TCCATGCAAAGCGCATGGAGGTTGATAAAGTGGTGCTTGATTGGAGGTACCACAGTCTATTTGGTTGAACCGCCGTATACCGGACGGTACGTACGGTGGTGTGAGAGGTTGGGGCCGGGTGGCCCCCGCCTACTCGATTGGTGCTCAGGGCAGAAGCAGCCCGAAAGCATCTGAGACAGGCACATAATGTGGTCAGAGCAATGAGAAACACATACAGCAGTGCCTGATGACTCACAGGGGCGCTGTCCCCGCAGGTCTGCAGATCGACTGCTGTATGTGTGGATCGGTCATACTCAGGCTGCTCTCACATGATGAAGAATCCTATGCCCTCATGGTCATATTTCTGTTTGACCAGCTCGATGGCTTCAGCGATCCTGTAGACCACCGGCTGTTCACAGTAGATGATCATGATGAAGTTCTCTTCAGGCCAGACACTGTCTCCGAGTTTGGGATCGGTGCATCCCTTCCCGAAGGCTGTGGGTATGAGGGTGTAATGGGCAGGGACCTCTTTGAGTGCCAGGGCGTCGATGATGTCCTGCTGTATGGCCTGTGCCGCTACGATCTCTACTCGTTTCATATCATCTCCTGTGCAGTCTTCTGATACGATGCGATACTCTCGATGTCTTTCTTCTTCCTGTCGGTATTGAAGATGCTGTAGAGCGTTGGTGTGACGAATATCGTCATGAGCGTACTCAATGCCATACCTCCAACGATCGTCTGTCCGATAGGCTGTACCTGTTCTGCACCTGATCCGCCGAGAAAGGCCATGGGGATCATCCCGAGGATCGTGGTGAGACTCGTCATGAGGATCGGTTTCAATCTGCTGCCCCCTGCTTCGATGCAGGCAGTCCGCACATCCTGACCACGTCTTCTGAGCAGATTGATCTGCTCGATGAGGACGATCCCGTTATTGACGACGATACCGGCAAGGACGACCACCCCTATCGCGGAGAGCATGCTGAAGGTCTCCCCGGTGATCAGGTAGAGACCTACGATCCCGATGATCATGAACGGCATGGAGAGCAGGATGATGAAGGGGTTCTTCAGCGACTCGAAGAGGCTGGCCATGACTCCGAAGACCAGGATGACCGCAAGGATGAAGATCATGATCACCTGATCGAACTGTTCGTTCATATCGGAGAAGTCTCCTCCGTAGGTGATCTGGACCGCTTCAGGGATCATCAGATTCTCTGCGATGAGCGCTTCGATATCGGCCTGTGCCGCTGATGCTGCATAGCCATCGGCGAATCCTCCGGTCACGTGGATCGCTCTCCTCTCGTCTTCTCGTATGATCGTCACCGGTCCGGTGGATCGGGTTATGGTGGCCAGGTTCGCTACCGATACGTTCTGTCCGGTCGAGGTCTTCACGAAGATCTTCTCCAGGTCCAGCTCACTGTCTCTGTCCTCCTGCTGGAGCAGTACGATGATATCGGTATCATTGCCATCGGCCTTGAACTGTGAGGCTGTGACACCGTTTACGCTGTAACTGATCTCAGATGCGATCGTCTGCATCGTGAGCCCGAAGGCATAGGCCCGCTCCCGGTCGATCTCTATCTGGATCTGCGGCAGTCCGTCCTGGTAGGAACTCTTCGGTTCCGTGATCCCGGGAAGGTTCTCTTTGATGAGTGCCAGAATGGCCTGGGCCGTATCTGCAGCCATATCAAGATCATCGGAGGTGATGATCAGATCCATGGGATTCGCATTGCCCAGTCCCATGCCGGTGGATCCGAAGGAGAACACGGCCGAGGGATAGGCATCGAAGAACAGGCGCAGCTTGTTCTTGATGGTGAACATGTCATCAGCCTGATCATCATCAGAGAGGATGATCTGAAGTGTCCCGGCATTGGGTGATCCGTTTCCGAAGAACCCTCCCCCACCAGCTGTCACGATGATATCTTCATACCCGGTGACCAGCTGCTTCACATTGGTCTCAAGATCCTTCAGCAGTGCCTCAGTGGTTTCCAGTACGGTTCCCTGTGGCAGTTCCACATCGATCGAGACCGAATCCTCGGCCATAGGAGGATAGAGGGTCACATCCATGGCGCCGAAGGCCTGCAGGGAGATCACCAGGATCAGTATCGCAAGGATTGCTGTCAGCCATCTGTTATCGATACAGACGGTCAGGATCTTCTTGTATCCTCTGTCCAGGGACTGGAAACTGCGCTCCATCAGATCATCAAGGGCTCGCAATGGTCTCAGAGAGATCGGCTTCTGCTTTCTGGTGTAGATCTTCATATAGGAACTCGCGAGTACCGGGACAAGGGTGACCGAGACCAGCAGAGAGGAGAGCAGCGAGATGATGATCGTCGCAGCCATAGGGGTCACCATCTGTCCGAGCATGCCCAATCGGTCCTGGAACAGGACGATGGGGACAAAGACACAGATGGTCGTGAGGGTCGATGCGGTGATCGATACGATCATCTCCTTGGTTCCCAGCAGTGCTGCGGTCTTGAGTTTCGCCCCCCGCTCCCGGTATCGGAAGATATTCTCCAGGACCACGACCGAGCAGTCAACGATCATACCCAGCCCGAGGATCAGGCCTGTGAGGGTCATGAGGTTGAGAGAGTAGCCGAAGAAGAACATGAACAGGATGGTGATGAGCATGGAGATCGGGATCGACAGCCCGATGATCACGGTCGACTTCACACTTCTGAGGAAGAAGAAGAGGATGACCATCGCAAGAATGATCCCGAGCCCCAGTGATTCATAGACGGTATCCATGGTCGATTCTATGGTGGTCGTCGTATCGGAGATGACGTAGAGAGAGACAGACTCAGGCATAGCCGCATTCAGTGATACCAGGGTCTCCTTGACCCGTTCTGCGACCTCCACACTGTTGCTGTCCGATTCTTTGGAGACAGAGACGTAGACTCCGGGTTCTCCGTTGATGAATACGTTCGAATCCGCTGCCTTGAAGGCATAGGAGACTTCGGCAAGGTCTTCGAGGGTGATCACCGTGGTGGATCGCACCTTCCCTGCGGCATCGAAGACCGGCACGGCAGCGATCAGCGTCTGTCTGATATCGTCGATACTGGAGAACTCCTCGTTCGTCCTCACCAGATAGGAGGTATCGCCGTTCTCGATGGTACCTGAGCCGATCTGATAGTTCTGCGGGGCAAGTGACCGAACGATCTGTGTCAGAGTCACCCCATAGGCCTCCAGCCGGTTCTGTGACACGGCTATCTGCACATAGGTCTCCTGTCCACCGCTTACCGAGGTGGTAGAGACTCCGGCGACCCGGTCAAGGACCGGCTGTACCGAATCTTCGGCGATCGCCTTGAGTTCGTTGGCACTCTGAGCCTGCTCACCGAGTACTGCGATGTTCATGACCGGCATCATATTGGTATTGAGCTTGAAGAGTGTCGGTGAGGAGGACCCTTCCGGGAAGAAGCGCTCATACATGTCAAGATTGTCTTTTATGCTGTTCGAGGCATCGGTGAGATCTGTTCCGTAATCGAATTCGATCATCACCATGCTGTAGCCCTCTGAAGAACGTGAGGTGACACTGCTGATCCCTCTCACACTCGATACAGCAGCTTCGATGTTCTTCGTGAGGGTCTCTTCCACCGTCTCCGGGCTTGCCCCCTGATAGGTGGTATAGACCACGGCCATGGGCAGTTCCATCTCAGGGAAGAGCTCGACGGAGAGGCTTGGATAGACCAGCAACGCAACGCCGCAGAGTATGGTGAATATGATAAGGATCGTAGTCGGTCTATGGATGACCGTGTCGGTAAAACTCATGATTGACCTCTCATCTAGTCGTCTATGCGGATCAGTGCGCCGTCAGTGATAAGGGTCTGTCCGAGGGTGATGATCTCAGATCCCGGGTCCAATCCAGTGAGCACCTCGGCATAGTCATCAACGGTAAGCCCGAGCGTGATGTCTTTCCTTGCTGCACGGTCACCGTTCTCTACCGTATAGACATAGGGTTGATCCCCCTCGTAGAGCACTCCTGCTCGGGGGATGATGTGTACCTGCTCTCGGCTTTCGGTGTAGACGATCACCGATGGGAACATCCCCACCTTCACTCTCTGACTCGGCTGATCGAGCACGATACTGACTCCGAGGGTCCTGGTGGCGGCGTTGAGGACCGGACTGGTCTCGCTGATATACCCGCTGAAGTCCATTCCCGGGTAGGATTCAAGGGAGATGTCGACGTGCTGTCCGATCGATACCTGCCCGACATACCGCTCTGCTACTGATACGGCTATCTCCTTCTGATCCAGATCCCCGATCCTGATCAGCGGCAGCTGTGGTGAGATCGTGGCTCCGGTTGAGTAGTTGACCGAGAGTACCGTACCTCCCGATGGGGCATAGACCATACTTTTCTCGTAGATCATTCCCGTTCGGGACGGATCCACCTGCGCAAGCAGGTCCCCTTTTCGTATCGTATCCCCTACGTTCACGGCTATGGAGACCAGTTTTCCGGCAACATCACTGTAGGCATCCACGGTGGAGTTGATGACCACATCACCATTGACCTTGAAGTAGTTCTGCAGATCACCCAGGGATGTGACCGTGGTCTTCACAGCGGTGACCTTCTCGATCTTCTGATCATCGATCAGGTCTGTCTGCTCCGGCAGTATCTGCGCAAAACGTTCGAGGGGATTGACGGCGATGATGGCAGCAGCTGCCGCGATCAGCAGGAGCAGGATGACTGTTCCGATCCATGCCCGGCGCCTGGTTGGTTTCGTATCTGCAGGTTCGCTCATAATCTCTGGTGCTCCTTTCATAGTTGTGACATATCGATCTGCAGGTCGTAGGAGAGATCGATGAGACCTGCGAGGTAGCTGTAATTCAGGGAGAGGACCTGCTGCTGTGCAGAGAGCAGGTCGGCCTGTGCATCTTCCACATCCAGCAGCTGCAGCATCCCGTTCTCGTACTGCGAGAGGGTCATATCATAGATACGACGGGAGAGCTCTACCCCATAGGCTGCAGCAGAAAGCTGCTCGGCTGTCGCATTCAGGGCATGGACTTGTGTGATGACTGTCTGTTCCAGTCCGATCCTGGTCTGTTCCCGGCTGAGATACAGCTGATCGATGCCGTCTTGCATCTTCTGCAAAGAGACATCACTCTGCGAACCGCTGATCAGGCTGTCGATAGGGATCGAAAGGGCTATCTGGTATCGCAGGGAATCGCTCCAGGCGCTCCAGGCGTCTGTTGCCTCTAACCAGCTGCCGGTACTTACTGCATAGGAGCCTGAAAGACTCAGCGAGGGCATGCGCGTGGATCTTCTCGTCAGCTCCATGCTGTTTGCCATAGAAGCCATGTTGAGGTCTATGAGTTCAAGCGCATAGTTCTGGTCCAGATACCCGCTCAGCTTCTCGGTATCAAGGGAGATGATATCGGTGGCAATACTGCCCTTGAGCGTAAGATCGTCTGAGAGGTCATACCCGAGCAGGATCTTGAAGCCAAGCATCTGCGTATCATAGGCGGCAAGCAGTGCAGTATAGGAGGACCTGAGGTTCTCATAGGTCAACTGTGAGGAGAGGACTTCCAGCTGCGATGCATAGCCGTTTGCATAGTTGACCTGCACCGTCTCATACCGTTTGTACGATCTGTCCATCGTGTTCTTCTGTAGTATCAGATGCTCTTTCTCAGCAAGCAGGTAGTAGAAGAGTTTCTTGACACTCCGCTCGATGGACCTGAGGGCTTGTGTATAGGTGATCTGTTCGATCTCATAACTGAGCCCGTAGGAGGTGATCTGATCTGCCACGGCAGGATTGAGCACCATGGAGACATTGACAGCCCCCTGCAGTCCACTGTTCATATTGGGTGTTGGGGATGAGGAAGAAAGCACTTCCATAGCCCCGCTGTTCGCAAGGGAGAGAGAGACCTTGGGGAGAAAGAGGTTCCAGGAGGTATCGACATCTCTCTGAGCTGATCTGAGGCTGATCGCAGAGTTCTGAATACTGATGTTATGTTCCAGAGCTTTCGCGACGGCATCCTCGATGAGGAGCACCTCACTTTGGGCAGATATGATACTCATGCTCATAAGCAGTAATACACCAAGTATAGTTTTTTTGTTCATGAATCGTTCCTCTTCTCATACCACGGTAGTCCCTACTGGTAGTTAGCAGTAATCATGCCAATACAGGTCACAGGAGTGATTTCCCTATGTATATGACCAAGATCTGACAGAGAACAGCCGCTATAGCCATAGTTCAGGCATATCTTCCAACCAGCACCTGTGCAGATACTGCTCATGACTATATCATATGGTGCACATTTCGCACAGTATCAGAAAGTAGCGTGTAATCATATCATTTACGCTATGTCAGTTGACACTTTCACCCTTGTATGGTATTTTTTTTCTGCTGCCAAGCAGCAAGCTACGGGCTGTAGCGCAGGGGTTTAGCGTACGTGTCTGGGGGACACGGGGTCGGCGGTTCAAATCCGCCCAGCCCGACTCATTTCAACCTGAATCGGTTATACGATTCAGGTTTTTTATGGCCCAGATCAATTCCATGTGGGATTAGTACGTACGACAGATTCTCCAACGGACTACCATGTTCATGAAAAAAAGATGACCATTGTCAGAATTATCATAAGATTCCATGAAAAAAGTTCTTGATGAATCATTCAAAGCAGAATATACCGCTATACCAAGACTCAAGAGAAACACCCCCGCGGATGCGGGGAAGACGCTATCTTTGATAGCATGAACAGTGAACAGGGGGAAACACCCCCGCGGATGCGGGGAAGACTCTCAGACGCCGTAGCGTTATCGCTATTCCTTGGAAACACCCCCGCGGATGCGGGGAAGACTGTTTCCCCGGCATATCAGGACCTCCTCCGCAAGAAACACCCCCGCGGATGCGGGGAAGACTTAATCACACCATGTTATGGATAACCCCATATAGAAACACCCCCGCGGATGCGGGGAAGACCGATGTCCATGTCAAGCTCTTGTCGCTCACTCGGAAACACCCCCGCGGATGCGGGGAAGACAATGCCTCTGCACCAGCGTATGGGGGACCGGCGGAAACACCCCCGCGGATGCGGGGAAGACTCCTCTCCATATCTAGCTTCTGATCTAGCCTTGGAAACACCCCCGCGGATGCGGGGAAGACCCATAGTTCTCTCCTCGTTTATGCTTTTTTATAGAAACACCCCCGCGGATGCGGGGAAGACTTGCGCCCCTTGAGTATCCGGATCATCTCCTTGAGAAACACCCCCGCGGATGCGGGGAAGACCAGCAGACGTGGCAAACTTTGCTCACATGCTCAGAAACACCCCCGCGGATGCGGGGAAGACGAGCTCTATCGCGCGTATGAACGACAACAAAAAGAAACACCCCCGCGGATGCGGGGAAG